>CASFJO010000007.1 GCA_949295035.1 uncultured Gemmiger sp. | reverse complement strand
TGCGGAGAATCCGCGGATGATGTGGTGGGTATCCTCAATGCAAAAGATTACTTCCGCCTGACGGACCGGAGCCGTGAGACCGTACTGGAACAGGCGGTGGAGACTCCCTATTTGGTACCGGACAGCGTCAAGGCGGATGTGCTGTTCCGTAACATGAAGGGCGGCTGCCATCCTTTGGCGGTGGTGCTGGACGAATACGGCGGCATGACGGGCATTGTTACCATCAACGATCTTGTGGAGCAGCTGGTGGGAGATCTGGGCGAGGAGGATGTATGCAGAAGCGCCCTTCCCTTGATTGAGGCTGTGGACTCCAGCACCTGGAAGATCCGTGGAGAGGCACCTCTGGAGGAGGTCGCCCAGGTTCTTGGTGTCACGCTGCCCTGCGACGACTTTGATACCTTTAACGGACTGGTCTTTGGGGCCGTGGCCACCATCCCCGAGGATGGGGCCACTATTGAAGTGGAAACCACCGGCCTGGTGATCCGGGTCACTGAGATCCGAAACCATCAAGTGGTGACCGCGTTGGTTTGCCTCGCAGAGCCGCAGAACACCGAAAAGCAGGAACATAATAGAGGTGAGCATGAGTAATCTGTCGTTAAAACCTGTCACCAGCAAAAATCGCAGGGCTGCTGAGAAGTTGGAGGTATTTCCACACCAGACAGGTTTTATCGAAAGCGTTGCGGAATGTATGAAAGAGGCGGATCAACTGGCGGCGTGGCATCCCATGTGCATCTATGACAACGACACCATGATCGGTTTTACCATATACGGAATGATCCTGGAGCCCGCCTATACAAGACTTTGGTTTGACCGCTTGCTGATTGATAAGCAGCATCAAGGTAAAGGCTATGCAAAGCCTGCGGTCCAGCTGATCCTACAGGAGATCCGTTCCCACTATCCCAATACAGATATTTATCTCAGCGTGTACGCAGAAAACCATCCTGCAATCGCTTTATATCGCTCCTTTGGATTTGAATTTACAGGCGAACTGGATACCAAAGGGGAAGAAATCATGATATATCGAAGTACCATGTGAGAAAAGAGTTGAATTCAATATAAGCAGTATGTTTCGAGTAACACACGATACAAAACACGCCGACCTCAAGGAGATTCTGGCTTTGATCCGAACAAAGAACCCGATAGAATTTGAGCTGCTCTATGCCCAGTATTACCGGCTTCTGTTTAGCACTGCCTATGCGGTGCTCCGGCAGGAGAGCGACGCTATGGACGCGGTACAAAACGCGGCACTGCGGCTCTATACCATGGACGAGAGCCTGTTTCCCTCCGATCACGAACTGGCCTGGCTCCATACGGTTGTCAAAAATGAAGCCCTAATGGTCCTGCGGAAAAAGAAGCCGGAGCATTCTGTGGACGAGATTCCGGAGATCCCTGTCCCTGAGCGGCAGTTGGAGATGCTGGAGGACATGGAGACGGTTCAGTCCATGCTGTCCTCTCTTGATCAAAAGCGACAGAATGTGGTCACCCTGAAAGTCCTGGGTGGCCTGAGTCACAAGGAGATCGCCCAGCTGTTGTCCATGCCTGTGGGAACGGTCCAGTGGCTCTACAACACCTCCATCAAAAGCCTGCGGCGAACCCTCACCGCTCTGGTCAGCGTGGCAATCGTTTCTGCGGTTGGTCTTCTGTACCAGGCAGCCCAGTATTTCCGTACACCTGTCCAGGAGCCCGGCGGCGATTTTGGCATCAGCAGCATCCCGCCCGCAGAGCCGTCCCTGTCTCCCTGGTTTACGGTGTGGTTGACCCTGCTGATCGTTTCCATTGTGGCCGGAATTCTTTTTTTCAAATTTTCCGACAAAATTCCAACAAAGCGAAATCCTCGCCGCATCTAAATAGATGAACGGGCAAACGCCAAAACATCGAAGGAGGATTTCAAATGCGGTTCAAACGATTCTGTTCACTAAGCATAGCTGCGGCCATTGGCATGAGTATTCTGGCGGGGACTGCCGCCGCAAAGGAGACGACCACCGGAGTAGGGTTTGACTTTAACCAGAATGACGGTGGGTTTACTCCCATTTTTTCCGACTACCCCAACGAGCAGGGGGTGGAGGAATTTTATGAGCTTCGCTCCGACCATGAGGAGGTTCCCATTGCAGACGCTGGAAAGGGACTTTTCCTCTCCGGCAATAATCACAGCGACGATCTCTTTATGGGATATTTCAAAGAACTGAGTGGCCTGGCTCCCGAGACAGAGTATCAGTTCACTGTCCGTTTCAAGCTGGCAACCAATGTGGAAAATGATATGATCGGCATCGGCGGCGCTCCCGGAGAATCGGTCTTCGTCAAGTGCGGTGTTGCCTCTGAGGAGCCGGAAAACAGCCTGGACTCCCTGAACCACTTCCGCCTGAACATCGACAAGGGCAGTCAGAGTACCGGCGGAGCGGATATGATCGTGGTCGGCAACCTTGCCAAAAAGGAAATCAACCGTCCCGGTGAATATGAGTTCAATGAGATCGAGACCAAGGTAATTGCCCGGACCGATAAAGCGGGAACGGCGTATCTGGTGATTGGCACCGACTCCGGCTTTGAAGGGGTGACCTCCTACTATCTGGACGACATCTCCGTCAGCTGGGCCGACACCAGCGAGGTTTCCGTCACCCGGGGCGACGCGGCCAAAATGCTGTTTGACCATGCCCATCGGTGGGACGAGATCGTGGGGACTCCCACCTTCACGGATGTGGCTTGGGAGGCTCCTTACGCTGAGGCAGTTGCCTGGGCAGAGCAAAACGGCTATCTGGGCGGCTACGGTAACGGTTTCTTCGGGCCGGAGGATACGATGAGCGTGGAACAGGCCATGGTGATGATCTATCGCCTGTTCGGAAGCCCCAAGGTGACTGAAACGGGTGTTCTGGAGCAGTACAAGGACGCCAGTCAACTCTCCCCCTGGGCCCGGGACGCCGTTGCGTGGGCCATCACCAACAAACTGCTGGAGCCGGGCGATGCGATCCAGCCCCAGTCGCCCATTACCATGAAGGCCCTGCGCTATGCCATTGGTCAAATCGGCATGGCGGACTGACTTACTACGCAAAATGCCGTTGCAGAGAAGTCTGCAACGGCATTTTTA
Organism: uncultured Gemmiger sp.; assembly: GCA_949295035.1. Classification (GTDB taxonomy): domain Bacteria; phylum Bacillota; class Clostridia; order Oscillospirales; family Ruminococcaceae; genus Gemmiger_A. The sequence goes on along the minus strand of CASFJO010000007.1, from coordinate 15,778 downwards.
TCATTTCCGTAAGACGAAAAAGGACGCCGGCAACCCATGTTACCGGCGTCCTGATGGGATTGTTTTGTCTATCCGATGTTACTTGCGCGCGGCGACTTCCTTAAAAATGCCCTCCGCCAGTTCCTGATCTGCGGCACTCTGAGGGGCGAGCTTGCCATCTTCCACAGCGGCAATATAGCCCTTCTGATGTGCCCAGGCAAAGGCAGACTGGGCGAAGTGGGAGATTTCGCCCACATCGTCAAACCGGGTCAGTCCGGGGTAGTCCATCAGCATAGGGCTGCCGACATAGCGCCACAGGACCGTCACCAGCTGCTCCCGGCTCACGGCATCCTCGGGGCCGAAGGCACCGTTGCCGTAGCCGCCCATATAGCCTTCACCGGAAACCCAGCGGACCGCCTCAGCGTATGCGGCGTCATCGGCCACATCGGTATAGTCCGTGGAAACGTCCGTGGAGGGCTTCCCAGCCTGCTCATACAGCATGATGGCCAACTCGCCCCGGGTCAGTACAGCATCCTGAGCCTGGGTTTCGCTGGGCAGCAGCATGAGGTGCGTGGCATGGGCCTGTCCAGGCTCGCTGGCGGCGACCGTGCTGTACCATGCCATCACATAGCTGCCTGCCCGGATGTCCTCCAGAGTAGCTGCTTTATCGGAGTCGTAGAAAGACAGGGCGGTATCCTGATCGACCATAAGATGCAGTCCGCCGTTGTCGGTGGCGATCGTCAGTTGGCCGTTTTCCAGGGAGACAGCCTCCACCTTATGATACTGGGCGCAGCGTGCGTCCATGGGGATGTTCCGAACCACGGCAAACGCGGCAGACTGGGGCGGCAGGGAGCGGGTCTCCACGGCACTGTGGAAGATATAGACCCGCTCACCCTCCTGGAGCGTGACAGGACCGGAAGCTTCCTTGCGGCCGCTGTCGATCCACATAGTCTGTGCCGCAATGTTCATGACATGCTCGCCGTAGCGGTCGGAAGTCATCCGCAGCTGGGTGATGTTCCCCTCGGCGTCCTTCACGATTTCCTGCACCGTACCGTAGTACAGCACACTGCCCGGCAGAGAGACCGCGGCCTCCGTGGAGACCGGCGCGGAGATGGGGACAGCAGCCTTCTGGGCAGCCATGGCGGGCAGAGCCATAGAGCAGGCCAGCGCCCCGGTGAGTACCAAAACAGTCAGCTTTTTGTTCATAGAAATCGCTCTTTTTATTTGATAAGACATTCGGTGTATTTTCTTGGTTTATCCGCTTAGACGCGAGGCATGGAGAAAAGGTTCCCAGTGTGGCCTGTTTATTCCATGGGCAACGGAACTTGCTGGAGGCCGTTAAACACCTCGCTCAGCTCCTGCTGATATTTTTCCGGCATCCGATAGCGGTTGTCCCCCGCCGCCACAATGGACAGAGCCGGGATCACATAGAGAGAATAGGATGTGCCATCCGCCAGCCGGAACACCAGCTGATAGGAGCCGCCGCTCCTTTGGGCGCGGGCGATTTCCTGATATTCCTCGTCTGTGAGTTCCGCTTGGACGGCCCGGGTCAGGAGCGTGAGCAGCGGCGAAATGTCTGCTTCGTCCATCTCCCGCAGGACAGCTCGTCCGGCGTGGTCGCAGATCTCGATCCGATCCACGGTATCCTGGAAGCCGGCTGTATCGAAGTAGCTGCCGAGATCCAGTGTACTGTCGTCCAGGGTGTCCACGCACTGGGCGATATAATATTGGCCCTCCCATTCCACCGCCAGACGGAACGCGGGATCGTAGCCGTCAATCTCATAGACCGTCCCGCCTACGGCAAAGCTGGCGGCGTATTCGGCGGAGCCGTATACCTGGGGATTTGCCTGGATGTCATAGTCCAATGTCCCGAGCGGCTGAGATAAGCGGTCCGGCTCCAGATCATAGGCTGCCCCGTTTTCCAAAAAGGCATAGCGGAATCCATCGAAGTTCATCATCTTCCGCATCCCATTGGGGCTGTCCGCGCCCGGGGCTGTTTGCTGGATCACAACAGGCGAACTTCCCGGTGCAGACCGTTCAGGAAGCGCAAAGACACACAGGAGGACAGCTGCGGCACAGGCAACGGGCAGAACGCGACGGTAAAACATGGCGTTTATTCTGCTGATGGGACGGGACGGCTCCTCTCTGGCCGCCAGGATACGGTCGAGCATTTCCCTCTTGGCAGAGGGGCTGGGCTTCACCTGCTCATAGGCCCGGACTATGCGGTCATCCCGCATCAAAATCACCACCTAACTGTTGTTTCAGCTTCTGACGCGCTTCGTGAAGATAATTGCGGATGGTGGAAGCCGGTTTGTGGAGCATGGCCGCGATCTCTGCACCTGAATAGCCCTCGTAGTAATAGAGGTCAGCGGAAGAGCCAGCACAGCCTCCAGGACCGCTCTGGAGACCGGGTCGGAGTCGGGCGGGGCAGGAAGATCCGTCTGTGCCTCCAGAGGTTCCTCCCGGCGGCTGGTCCGGCGCAGGGCATCCTTGCAGGTGTTGGACGCCGTAACAAAGAGCCAGGCTTTTTCATGCTCTGGGCTATCAAAGCGCTTGGGGTAACGCATCAGCTTGACAAAAGTATTTTGTACCGCATCTTCTGTATCAAATTGATTTTTTAGGATCGTAAAGCACAGCCGGTACACCATATCCACATAGGTTTCATAGGCTTGGGTGATTTCTTTGTCCGTACGCAACAAAGAAAGCTCCATTGGGGTCGCCACCTCCTTCCCCCTTCACTTAGAATACGATTGAGACATTCAAAATGTCGGAGAGTCTGAAAAAATATTTGTATTTATTTTGTGTGCGCAGATGCCTGGTGATATAATAGCAGAAATGACGGCTATGGAAACGATGTTGGTAATATTATTTGACTGTACAATAGGAGGCAACACTTATGCTGCAAGGAATCGTTCATGTGAGGCTGACGGTAACGGATCTGGACCGTTCGATGGCATTTTATCGGGATGTTCTGGGGCTTGCCTATTTGGGCGAGATGGAGATGGAAGGGCTGGAGACAGAGCAGCTGTTTCAGCGGAAGGGCTGCAAGGCCAGAGTGGCCTATCTCAACGGCAGCCGGGAACTGGCTGCGCCGCCGGTGGAGCTGATTCAATTTGTTGGGCAGGAACCGGAACGTCAGTCCGGAGATCTGTTTCGTACCTCCATTTCGGAGCTGTGCTTTGCCGTAGAGGACATCGACCGGGAGTACCGGCGTCTTAAGGAGATGGGCGTGGAGTTCCTGTCCGAACCGCAGACCTTTGACTCCAGAATATGGATTTGGCAAGAGCCGGGCAGTCTATCTACGGGATCCGGACGGGATCGTGCTGGAGCTGTTGCAGACTCTTTAAATGGAAACGCCTTGGAAAGACGATGATCACAAGCGTCTTTCCAAGGCGTTTTTATATGCAGGAGATTTTATGCTCTGGCGCTGCGGACTCAGGCTGCCAACCGTTGCAAGGTGTCCTGACTGTAATTCGATCCTTTCACATTTGGATCGCACCAGGGGAATACATAGGTACCCAAATTGCAAGCCAAAGAAGATTTGCAAAATTTTTCAAACTGCATTGCAACAAGCTCTGTGTTGTGCTCTTCAGGCCCTTGGCAGAACACCACCAGCGCCACAGGCTTATTGCGGATGAAGGAGAGAATCTCCATCTCCTCCACTGCCTTGTCTCCGCCGTCCACAAATTTGAACAGCGCAACATGGCGATCCATGAACAGTTTCAGCTGCCCGGAATAGGAGTGGCCATACAGCGGGGTTCCATAAACCACTGCATCGGCTTCCATCACCTGCTGAAGGAGGGCCGTTATGTCGTCCTGCTAGACACAGCCGGGCTTCTCCAGATCACTCTGACACACCGAACAACCAAGGCATCCATTGAGATGGAGCTCGGCCAGAGAGACCATGGTCACCGTTTCCCCTTCCAGGGCAATAGATAGCTGTCGCAGAATCTGTGCGGTATTACCCTGTTTTCTGGGGCTTCCGCAGATTAAAAGAATGTTCATTGTTGCTCACCTTCATGCATATTTTGACAATTATTATAGCAGAGAAGATTTTTAACTTAAAGTAGCGTAAAAAGTTTTAGTAGGAAGAGAACTCAGAAGTGATCAATCAGAAGGACTTGTTCCTAAAGGCAAAATATTATGATACGCCTTAATTCAGCACACTACTTCCTATGTAAAATCAGGCATCCATCTCCGCTTCTTCCGCTGGAGATGGATGCCTGTCCATTTCAAAGTGGTTCAGTTCATATGCCAATTCCCATGCTAATTGAAATCCGCAAAGGAAACTGTCCATGGAGGGTTCCTCTGTGATTAGGTTCTGTGCGTCCATTATCCGCAACACCAGCTTTCTCTCTGGCTTTTCCAGTCTCTCAATGAGTTGTTGGTGGCAAGTTTCAATTTCCTGCTCAGACTCTGCCATAGGCAGTGGCGTGTAAAATCTGTAATAGAATTTTTTCAGGGCGTTGTTCATGTGCTCTACATCCTTGTAGCAAGACACCATACCACAAGTTAGCGTGAAAAGCCACTGGAATATTTGTATTTCAATAAATGCCTTATCATTGGTTTTGCAGACCATACACCACTGTCCGTGGGTAGAAAACTTACCACTTTTGCGAGAGCCGGTAGTTGTCCTGTTAAATAAGAAATTAGAGCCTGTGGTGCTCCACAAGCCCTAATTTTCCCCATACACGGCGTTAAGCCCCATAGGTTCACATTGTGTGCCTATGGGGCTTAACCCTTATCCGGCCCGTTTTTTATTTTTGCTTGACAAAATACTCGGCAGCTGATATACTATATACATCGGAATCCGATATAACGAAAGACGATAAAGGAGGTGGCCCCATGGCGGAATCCTCATCGGCATTGACCGAGGCAGTGTTTTACATTCTGCTGTCCCTGGGTGAGCCGCTGCACGGATACGGCATCATGCAGCGAACGGAGGAATTGAGCGGCGGCCGGGTGAAGCTTGCGGCAGGCACCCTGTACGGGGCGCTGACCACCCTGCAGGACAAGGGCTGGATCGAACCGGCAGGCGGCGAGGGGCGGCGCAAGAGTTACCGCATCACCCCCGCCGGGCGGGCGGCGGCCCGGGCGGAGCTGGCCCGGCTGCAGGAACTGACACACAACGGAGAAACCATCATCGGGAGGTGGACGGAATGACCGGCAAGAAAACCAAAACCTGTTTCAGGCCCTATACCGTCTGGCAGTATCAGGAGGAAGTGGACTGGATGAACAAGATGGTTGCCCAGGGCTGGGCACTGGAGCGCACCAACGGCTTTATACATCATTTCAGCCGCTGCGAACCGGGCGCCTGGATCATCCGGCTGGATCGTCCGTCTTTCAAGATGAGCAGCCCGGAAGGGCAGGAATATCTGGCCATGCTGCACGACTTCGGCGCGGAATGGGTGGGCGGCGTAAACGGCTGGATCTATCTGCGCCGCCGGGCCGACCAGGGCGAATTTGAGCTGTATTCCGACCTGGCCGGCAAGGAGCACCTGCTGCTGCGGGCCCGCAGCCAGATGCTGTTTGTGCAGGCTATGACGCTGGTGGGATGGCTGGGTAGCCTGCTGCTGGCTGTTTGCAGCACCGAATCCTTCATGGCCTTCTTGCCGGTGATTTATCTGTGCATCCCCATCGCGGCCGCACACGGTCTGGCCCGGATCAACCGCCAGCTGAAAGCCGTGCGCCGGGAACGGCAGCTGCATGAATAAGATCCCTGCGGGCCAATGGATGGGCCCGCGATCTCGGGGGGCATGGGGGAACGTTGTTCCCCCCATGTCCAGCAAAACGGGGCGCGTTCCTGGCCGGAACGCGCCCCGTTGTTATCGGTATGTCGCTTACTGGCGTTTGCCGCCGATGAAGATGGCCTCCGGCTGCAGGGTGGCCTTGTCCATGACCAGCACGTCGGCCCGCTTGCCGGCGGTGACGCTGCCCACCTCGTCGAACAGACCCACGGCCTTGGCCGGGTTGATGGTGGCCGCTTTCAGCGCGGTCTCCACCGGCACGCCGAAGCCCACCGCACGGCGGAAGCACTCGGGCAGGCAGGTGGCGCTGCCGGCGATGGTGCCGTCCTCCAGGGTGGCCTTGCCGTCGGTCATAAAGACCTTCTGGCCGCCCAGGCTGTACTCGCCGTTGGGCATACCGGCCGCCCGCATGCTGTCGCTAATCAGGCAGACCCGATCCGCCCCGAACAGGCTGAAGACCGCCCGCACCACGGCCGGATGCAGATGGATGCCGTCGCTGATCATCTCCACATGGGCCGCGTAGTCGGACGCGGCGCCCACCACACCGGGTGCCCGATGGGTAAAGGCCGGCATGGCGTTGAACAGGTGGGTGGTATGGGTAGCGCCGTTGGCGAAAGCCTCCTTGGCCTCGTCATAGGTGGCGCAGGTATGGGCAATGGACACGGTGCACAGTTTGCTGGCCTTGCGGATGAACTCCACCGCGCCGGGCAGTTCGGGCGACACGTCCACGATCCGGATGTTGCCGCCGGTCAGATCGTACAGCCGCTTGAACATGGCAAAATCCGGGTCCACAATATATTTTTCGGCCTGGGCGCCCTTTTTGGCCTTGTTGAAGAAGGGGCCCTCCATATTGACCCCCCGCAGCACCGCGCCCTCGCCTTCCTTGCCGAAGCGGGTGTTGGCGGCTTCAAAGATGCCGGTGAGGATCGGCTCGTCAAAGGCCATGGTGGTGCCCATAAAGGTGGTCACGCCCACGCTGCCCTCATAGCGGCTGATGGTGCAGATATCCTCGGCGGTGCCGTCGCAGAAATCGCTGCCGGCGGCGCCGTGCATGTGGATGTCCACAAAGCCGGGGGTCACATACTTACCGGTGCAGTCCAGCACCTCGTCCCCTTCCAGGGTATTGGCGGGCGCGACCCGAACGATGCGGTCGCCCTCCAGTTCCACATCCGCCGGGATGAACCGGCCCAGATCGGTAAAAATAGAACCATTGCGCAGAATCATGAGTAAAGCACATCCTTTCGCATCTTCATGGGGCCGGGGCCACACAGCGCCCCGCGCATATCTCTGCCTTTATTGTAGCACAAGGGGGCGGGCCAAAACAGCCCGCCCCCCGCGAAAGGCGCGATTGTACAAATTTTGTGGGCGTTTGGTTCTCACAACCCAAACAAAGCCAGCAACAGCCCTGCCGCCGTGCCCAGCACCCACAGCAACAGGGTGATGAACAGGTTTTGTTTGTGGCTGGGATTGGCCTCCCAGAGCACCAGCAATCCAATGCCCGCGCCGCTGCACAGCCCCGCCGCCACGCTGCTGAAGGGCAGGGTGCCGGACATATATAGCTGGGTGAGCAGCACGCTGGAAGCACAGTTGGGGATCATGCCGAACAACGCCGCCACCGCCGTTTGCAGCGGGCCCAGCCCCGCCAGGAAGGCGGCGATCGCCTCCTCCCCGATCCATTCCACCACCAGGCTGATGACCAGGCTGAACACAAAGATATACAGATAGATCGACACGGTATGCCGCAGCGCCGCCAGAAAGATATTGCTGTGTTCCCCATGGTCCTCGTGGCAGTCCACCTCGGCGGCGTGACCGGTATAACCGCCCACCAGCCCGGCGGGCAGCAGCGGCCGCAGCACCGTGTCCAGCAAAAGGCCCGCCGCCAGCGCCCAGACGATCTTGACTGCCAGCAGCCCCGCCAGCGCCGGCCATTGCTCCGGCATGGCCAGCAGCAGCGGCACCGCCTCGTCGCTGGTGGCCAGGAACACCGCCATCAGGGTACCCAGGGTGATGACCCGGCCGCCGTACAGGTTGGCCGCCATGGCCGAAAACCCACATTGAGGCACACAGCCCAGCACCGCGCCCGGGATGACCCCCCAGCGCCCGCCGCCGGCCAGCGCCCGCTCGATGCGCTGCCCCTGCCGCCGTTCGATATATTCGATAAACAGATACGCCAGATACAAAAAAGGCAGCATCCGCAGCGTATCTTCCAGCGTATGCTCCAAAACGTGCAGGAACACGTGATCGCTCCTTTCCCGGGATCATTCAGAATGTGTATCAGTATAGCATATTTTGCCCACGCCGCCAAGATTTTTCTCGGGATTCCGAAAAAAGCCCCGTCTGCCAGCGCAGACGGGGCCGCGAATCATAAATCCGATCAGTAATTGGTGGGCCGGATCACGAAATAGGCCTGGGGATGGGCGCAGACCGGGCAGACCTGCGGCGCGTGGGTGCCGATGTGCACATGGCCGCAGTTGGTGCAGATCCATACCTGCTGGGTCTCCCGGGCAAACACCTGGCCGTTGTTGATGTTCTCGGCCAGCTTGCGGTACCGCTCCTCATGTTCCTTCTCGATGGCGGCCACCCCGTCAAACAGGCGGGCGATCTCGGCAAAGCCCTCCTCCCGGGCCTCGGCGGCCATCTTGGCGTACATGTCGGTCCACTCGTAGTTCTCACCGGCGGCGGCGTCCCCCAGGTTGGTCAGGGTGTCGGGCACCGCGCCCCCGTGCAGCTGCTTGAACCACAGCTTGGCATGCTCCTTCTCGTTGTGGGCGGTCTCCTCAAAGATCGCGGCCATCTGGTTGTATCCGTCCTTTTTGGCGCGGCTGGCGTAGTACAGGTACTTGGTGTGGGCCATGCTCTCGCCGGCAAAAGCGGTCTGCAGGTTGGCTTCGGTACGGGTGCCTTTCAGGTCTTTCATGAGGAAATCTCCTTTCTGTTACAGGGTTATCGGAAATTATCAGGAATTATTTTCGTTTACGACTTCAGTATACCCGACCGCGGCGCGGTTTGTCAAGAAAAATCTTGTCAGTATTTGCGGATCAGAGGCAGCGCCAGGGTCAAAGCGGCCCAGGCAACGTGGTAGAGCACCATCGCGGGCAGCGCCAGCCCCACCAGGCCGCCGGTAAAGGCCAGCAGCACCGCCATCAGGCAGCCCACCGCCACCGACACAGCCTGCACCAGATCGGCGCTTCGCTCGGCTGCCACTGCCCCGGCGGCGGCGTCCATGCCGCCCACAAAGGAAGCAAAGGAGCCGATGTGCAGCATACAGCCGTCGGAGGCGGGCTGATAGGCGGTGGCGGGCGCCAGTGCCGCCAAATCGGAGGCGGACAGCACCTTGATGCAGCCCTCGGGCAGGTTGTACACCTGACTGACCAGAGTGCTGTTCAGGGTGAAATCATCGCTCTTGACCAGCACCGAGATCCCCCGGCCATGCAGCCGGTGCAGCACCCGCCGGGTGCCGGGGTTGGCCTTGTAGCTGACCAGGAACATGCCGAACAACCGCCCGGACACCGCCAGGTAAACCAATTCCCGGCCGCCGCGGGTATAGCGGCTTTCATAGTCCCGGGAGGGGGTATCCACCCCATGTTTGCGCATCAGTTCCCGGTTGCCCACCAGCACCCGGTTGTTCTGCACCCAGCCGGTGAAGCCCAGGCCGGGCTCATTGCTCAGATTTTCCACCGGGAAAAGCATCTCGGTCTTGTTCTGGATGATCGCCAGGAACACGTCCCGCAGGGTATCGCATCCCTTGACCAGTATCGAGGCGGCGTAGAGGATCGCCAGGTCGATGCGCTCTTTTTCAAACGTCTTGATGCCGTGCAGCCGCACGCATCCGGCGGGGAACAGGTCCCGCGCGCCCACCAGGATCATGTTGGCAAGGCCCAGTTCTTCCTGGGCGCTCCAGCCGGGCACCACCGCCCCCACACGGGAGGCGCTCTTTTGCAGCATCAGGCTGGGCACCGCGCTGACCAGGGTGGCGCAGACCGGCGCGGCCAGGCAGAGCGCCCCCGCCAGGGAGGACACCGCCGCCAGCGGCGACCGCCCGATCACCGCGCCGCCCGCCAGCGCCGCGATGCCCGCCGCCAGCTGGCCCCAGGCCAGTTTGCGGGCCAGCGCGTCGCCGGGCCGGGCGGAAAAGCTCTGCCGCATAAATCCCCGCATCAGTTCGGTGGGGCGGCTGATGAGCAACGCGGGGTCGGGTTCACCGGTACCGGCGGCCAGCCGGGCGGTCAGTTCCCGGTTATGCACCAGATAGGCGGCCTCCCGGTCCAGCCCCGAGGTCACCGCCTGGAAATTGCGGCTGACGACGCCGTTCATAAGCCGGCGCCCCGCCGCGTTGAAGGCCAGCAGCAAAGCGGCCGGACCCGCAAACAACGTCACGGCGGCGGGATCGTAGCCCTTGCCCGCGATCAGGCAGGCGGCCAGCTGCACCAGCGCGCCCAGCCCCGCGAAAGCGGCCAGGGTATCCGGTGTGGGGGCCTTGACCAGACCGGCCAGGCCGGCGGTCAGGGTGGGGAAATTCACCAGAAGCGCCGCCAGCAGCAGGATCAGGTTCACCGCCAGGAACGCCCCCGGCGCCAGGGTCGGGTCGATGGGGGCGGGGGCGGGCACGCCGGGCAGGGTGGCCGCCATCCCCAGATACAGCAGCGCCGCGCCCAAAATGCCGGTGAGTGCCACCCGCAGCGACAGGCTGGCGCCGGCGCTTTCCAGATCGGTCTGTACGGCGGGGCCGTCCTCCAGCGTCTCGTATTCGGCGCGGCGGGGAGGCTCTTCCTCAAACTCCTCCTCCGGCTCCCGGCTGCCGAACAGCCGCGGCCGCCCGCCCGTGTGATCGTCGGGCTCCCGGTCCAGTTCGATGGGGCGGGTGGCGTCCTCCTCTTCAGAATATGCTTCCACCCGCTGGGGTGCTATCTTGAGCTTGATCTCCCCCACCGCGCCCCGCAGATTGATCTCGCCGGTGGCTTCCGTGGGCTCGTCCCGATCCGGCAGCATCACCGTATCCCCGGAAGGATCCTGCCGGACGCCGCGCCCTTTGCGCAGCCGTTGCCACAGACTAACGTGGCCGGTCTCTTCCTCCTCGCCGGGCACCACCGCCACGCTCTCGGTAAAGAATCGAGTAAACTCATCGTCCATCGTCAGACTGTCCTCCAGAGAGGACTTGACGGAAGGCCGGCCCACCTCCCGGGTGGGGGCGGCGTCCTCCGCTGGGCTCCGGGCCGGCTTTTGGGCCGACGGACGGGCCGGCGCCGGGTCCAGCAGATCGCCCAGCCGGATCTCGCCGGTGGCGTCCTGCGCTATTGGCGGCTGCGGCTTTTGCCGGGGGGCCGGCTGGGGCTGCGGCTGCGCCGGGCGCTTCTCCGCCGGGCGACCGGACCCGCCGGCCTGCGGCCGCGCAGCCGGATCGGCGGATGTGTTTTCCTCCGGCGCGGGCCGGCGGCCCGGGGCCGCTTTTTGCGCCGACGGACGTTCCGCCGGGGATTCAGGGCGGGGGCGGTTTTCCGTGCGCGCGGCGGGCGCCGCCGGCTCTCCCAGGCCCAGGCCGGCCAGGATGTCGTCTACCGCGGCGTCGTTGGCCGCGCTTCCGGACGCGCTCTCCACACCCAGACCCTCCAGGATCTGTTCCACCGGATCGTCGGATCGTTCACGAGCCATGATCGGGTTCCTCCTCTCTGTGCGCCGGTATCAGTTTTGACGCTGACGCATGATCTCATACAGGATGATGCCGGCTGCCACCGACACGTTGAAGCTGTCCACCCCGGTGCCGCGGGCGGCCATATCCAGCCGCACCGCGCCGTCACACAAACGGCGCACCAGCGGGCTGACCCCGGCCCCTTCCGACCCCAGCACCAGCGCCAGCGGCCCGGTGAGATCGGTCTTGTGGGGCGGCTGACCGTCCAGATCGGCGCAGTAGACAAAAAGATTCTTTTCCTTGAGGCGGCGTACCGTTTCGCCAATGTTGGCCACCCGGGCGACCGGCAGCCGGGCAGCCGCCCCGGCGCTGCTCTTGATCACCGTGGGGGTCAGCTGGGCGCCGCCCCGCTTGGGGATCACCACTCCGTGGGCCCCGCACAGCAGCGCCGTGCGGATCACCGCCCCCAGGTTGTGCGGGTCTTCGATACCGTCGGCCAGCACAAGCAGCGGGTCCTCCCCTTTTTCGGCCGCGGCGGCCAGCACCTCGTCCAGGGTGGCGTAGCGAATCATACTGGCAAAAGCGGCCACACCCTGGTGGCTCTCGGTGCCGCACAGGCTGCGCAGCTTGGCGGGATGCACCCGCTTGACCACCGCGCCCGCCTCTTTTGCCAGCGCGGTATAATAGGCGGCCACCTGGGGGGCCAGCCCGTCGGCCAACAGGACCGTATCCACCCCCGCGCCGCTCTTCAGCAGTTCGGCGACCGGATTTTTGCCGTAGACAAGGCCCGTGTCCTGCCCGCCGGCGGTATGCTTTTGCTGTTCGCTCATGGTATCCTCCCCCGTCCCCTGTCGAATCCGCGCTGTATCCGCGCGCGGGGACGATTCTCTTTCAGTATACCATTCCCGTGGCGGTTTTTCTACCTTTTTTGCATGGCTTGCGGCACGGGGGAACTTTTGCCGATTTTGTAAAGCCGGTTATACAACAGGTAATCGCGTCGCTGCGTTTTCCACATGTTGAAAACCCGGTGGAAAATGTGCAAAAGTGGCGGTTTTATCGGTTTTGGTTTTTCGTTCTCCACCATTTCAACCAAGTTTTCAACAATTTTTCTCTGCGGGTTTCAACATAACTGTGCGTTGAAACCGCTTTACGCCGCGGCGCACCGCGCATAAAGGCGGAAAGGGCGTGAAAATGCCGATTGATTTTATACCCGATTTGGGCTATACTGATAAGCAGAGAAGAACAGCCCGCGCTGTGCGGGCATACCGATCAACGATCAGGAGGAGTGCAACGATGCTGGTTAGCGCAACCGAAATGCTCAAAAAGGCCCGGGACGGCCACTATGCCGTGGGTCAGTTCAACATCAACAATCTGGAGTGGACCAAATCCATCCTGCTGGCCGCCCAGGAGGCGAACAGCCCGGTGATCCTGGGCGTGTCCGAGGGCGCGGGCAAATACATGACCGGTTACAAAACCGTGGCCGCCATGGTCAAGGCCATGGTGGAGACCCTGGGCATCACCGTTCCGGTGGCCCTGCATCTGGACCACGGCAGCTACGAGGGCGCCAAAGCCTGCGTGGAGGCCGGCTTCAGCAGCATCATGTTCGACGGCAGCCACTACCCCATTGAGGAGAACATCGCCAAGACCACCGAGCTGGTGGAACTGGCCCACGCCAACGGCCTGTCCATCGAGGCCGAGGTGGGCAGCATCGGCGGCGAGGAGGACGGCGTGATCGGCGCCGGCGAGGTGGCTGACCCCGCCGAGTGCAAGAAGATCGCCGACCTGGGCATCGACTTCCTGGCCGCCGGCATCGGCAACATCCACGGCAAGTACCCCGCCAACTGGAAGGGCCTGGATTTTGAGGCGCTGGACGCCATCCACAAGGCTACCAACGGCATCCCCCTGGTGCTGCACGGCGGCACCGGCATCCCCGAGGATATGATCAAGAAGGCCATCAGCCTGGGCGTGAGCAAGATCAATGTGAACACCGAGTGCCAGCTGAGCTTCGCCGCCGCCACCCGCGCCTACATCGAGGCCGGCAAGGATCTGCAGGGCAAGGGATTCGATCCCCGCAAACTGCTGGCTCCCGGCGCCGAGGCCATCAAGGCCACCGTGCTGGAGAAGATGCAGCTGTTCGGCAGCGTGGGCAAGGCCTGAGCCGAGCGTTTCTGAACAAACCAAACCCCGCCGCACCGGCGTCCCGGTACGGCGGGGTTTCTGTTTGCCTTTTCTCACACCGCCCGCTCCAGCTGCATGACGACCACCGTGATGTCGTCAGGCGGCAACAGCCGCGAGGGGAGGCGGTCCGTTCAGGAGCGCCGCCTCCGCGGATGTCCGCTCGCACAGCGGACGGGTGCGCAGGGCGTGGGGGCCCGGGCAGCGCCCGGGGTGGCCGAAGGCCATATCATCCCACGCCCGCAGCATCCGGCAGCAGCCGGGGCGCACAGCTTTTCTCACACCGCCCGCTCCAGCTGCATGACGACCACTGTGATGTCGTCAGGCGGCACCCCCGGCCGCTGGCGGGCGGCGGCCATCTCCACCAGGATGTCCGCTACCTCCTGGGGCGTGTTCCCTACCGCGGCGCAGAGTTCCAGCTGCTGGGTCACCCAGGCGGGGCCGTCGGCCAGCGCCCCGTCGCTGAGCAGCACCGCCAGGTCCCCTTCGGCCAGGGTCACCGGCTGGCGGCGGCTGACCACCTTGTCCAGGATGCCCACCGGCAGGCTGGGGCCGTCCACGCAGCTGGCCTTGCCCTGCCGCACCACAAAGCCCGGCGCGGCCCCCGCCTTGAACACGGTGCCCTTGCCGGTGTACAGGTCCACCGATAAAAGATCCAGTGTAGCCCCGCTCTCCTCCTCGCTCTTGAGGGAAAGGGCCACGTTCACCAGCCGGGCGGCGGCTTCCCCGCCAAAGCCTGCCCGCACCAACTGGCCGGTGAGCCGGGCGGCCAGGCTGCCGTCCACCGCGGCGGGGCGGCCGGTGCCCATCCCGTCGCAGAGCAGCATGTGCGCGCAGCCGAAAGCGTCGCAGAACTGATCCGCCGCGTCTCCGCTGACCTCGTCTCTGGCGGCCCGGCCCGCCAGGGCGAACCGGGGCGCAAAGACCGGCTGTTCCCGCAGCGTCAGGGTGGTGAGGGTGCGCCGGTGCACGATCTCCGGCGCGCCCAGCTGCCGGCGGCAGATATGGCCGGTCTCGGCGGCGATCTCCCGCTGTTCCGCGGCGGTAAAGGCGGTGCGGGAAACGGTGACCGTGACCTGCATGCGGCCCGCCAGATCCAGTTGTACCGCGCATTCCAGCGGCTCCAGCCCCCAGGAGGCGAACCAGCCGGCCACCCGCTGGCTTTTGCCCTCGTCGGTGGACAGGCCCTGGTTCAGTTCATCCGCGATCCGGGCCAGCGCGTCGGCCATGGCGCCGTACTGTTCGGTGAGGGCCGCCCGCATCGCCCCCGCCTGCACACGGGCCTCCCGGCGGCTGCGGTAGAGCGCGTAGGCCCGGCTGGCCGCGCCGCACAACTCCACCGGATGCACGCACCGGCAGAACTGCCCGGGCAGCTGTTCCACCGCCGCCCGGCCCTGCCGTTCCAGAACGGGTTTCAGCTGGTAAAAGCCATCCATGGTGGCGCTGTAGCCCGCCACCCAGCACACCTCCCGGTTGGCGCAGCCGCGGCAGAGTTCCTCGGCCACGTGATCCACCACCCAGTTGTAACTCTCCCCTTTTTTGGGCAGCTTTTCACAGACCTGGTTGACCAGCCGGGCCACCTCTTCCAGCGTATCAGCCACCCGTACCAGCCGGGCCCCCGCCCCGGCCAGCGCCGGCCGCTCCCCCTCCGCCAGCGCCGGGGCCGCCGTGCCGGGAAACGCCTCCCGCAGCCGCCGGGGCAGCAGAAAGAAGAGCACGCACGCCCCCGCCGCGCAGGCGGTGAGTTGGGCCGCCTGCCCCAGGGTGGGGGCTGCCAGCACCCCGGTAAGCGCCCCGGTAAAAAACAGGGCCGCGCAGCCCGCGCTCTCCCCCGGGGCAAACACCGCCGCCGCCAGACATCCCGCCGCCGGCCCCATCAGCCCAAAAGCCAGCGGGCTGCCCGCCGCGCCCAGCGCCGCGCCGCCGGTCACCGCCAGCACCGCCGTGTCCCGCACCCGGCCCCGGCTGGCGGGGATCAGCCCCAACAGGCAGAAAGCCAATACCCCCGGCTGAAACAGTCCGGACGAAAACTGTTCCAGGCCGATCAGCCCCGCCGCGGCCCAGGGCAGCAGGCTGGCCGGATCGGAGGCCGCCCCCCGCCGCATCGCCCAGCCAAAAGCCACGGCCAAAACGCAGTCTCCCGCCGAGGCGGCCCAGTCGGCCGCGCTGCCGGCCCCGGCCGCGGCCAACAGAAACTGGATCAGCAGCAGGGTGCCGCAGCCCGCCGCGGCTGCCGGCCAGAAGGCCGACG
>CASFJO010000006.1 GCA_949295035.1 uncultured Gemmiger sp. | reverse complement strand
CCGTGTTGCCCCCGCTACACTAAAACGAAACCTGGCGTTGATTAACGCCAGGCCTCGAAAGGTTCTTAACTTCCATTCTGCCCAGGAATTATGGGACTTTGAACTCAATTCCTGTTGCACTTAGTTTGACAATTCACTGTTGTATCGGTTTTACTGGGGTTGTTTGACCTGCTTCATCGTCAGAGCGATCCGCTTTTTCTTCAGGTCCACATCCAGCACACGCACACGCACCACATCGCCCACGCGCACGGCCTGGCTGGGATGCTTGATGAACTTTTCGCTGAGTTGGCTCACATGTACCAGGCCATCCTGATGTACCCCGATGTCCACAAAAGCGCCAAAGTCGATCACATTGCGCACAGTGCCCAGCAGTTCCATGCCCGGTTTCAGGTCCTCCAGCCCCATCACATCGCTTCGAAGCAGCGGCGGAGGCAGCTCGTCCCGCATATCCCGGCCGGGCCGCACCAGCTCCGACACGATGTCCCGCAGGGTAGGCTCCCCCACCCCGGTCTCGGCACCAAGGGCCTTGTAGCCTACCGCCTCCACCGTTTTGGGCAGGGAGGAGATGGCGGGAGTGCCCACGTCCGCCAGAGAAAAGCCGCATTTTTTCAGAACGGCGGAAGCGGCGGCATAGCTTTCCGGATGCACAGCGGTGGCATCCAGCGGATCGGCCGCGCCGGGCAGCCGCAGAAAGCCCGCGCACTGCTCAAATGCCTTGGGGCCCAGCCCCTTGACCTTTTTCAACTGGTTCCGGGAGGTAAAGGCGCCCTCTTCCTCCCGGCGGGCCACGATGTTTTTCGCGGTAGCGGCGGTGATGCCGGCCACGCGGGCCAGCAGCGGGGCGCTGGCGGTGTTCAGATCCACCCCCACGGTGTTCACACAATCCTCCACCACCCCGTCCAGGGTCTCGTTCAGCCGTTTGGCGGGCATGTCGTGCTGGTACTGGCCCACCCCCACGGCCTTGGGGTCGATCTTGACCAGCTCGGCCAGCGGGTCCTGCAAGCGGCGGGCAATGGACACCGCGCTGCGCAGGTTCACGTCATACTGGGGAAACTCCTCGGCGGCCAGCTTGCTGGCGGAATAGACGCTGGCCCCGGCCTCGCTGACCACCATGTACTGCACCCCGCCGCCCAGTTCCCGGATCACATCGGCGGCAAAGAGTTCGGTCTCCTTACCGGCGGTCCCGTTGCCGATGGCGATGATCTCCACCCCATGGCGGCGGATCAGCTGCTTGATGGTGGTTTTGGCCTGCTCCACCCGCTTAAATTCCGGCACCGGATAGACCACGGCGGTGTCCAGCACCTTGCCGGTGGGGTCCACCACCGCCACCTTGCAGCCCATGCGGTAGCCCGGGTCCAGCCCCATGGCCACCTTGCCCCGGATGGGCGGCTGCAGCAGCAACTGGCGCAGATTCTCGCCGAACACATGAATGGCTCCCTCGGCGGCCTTGTCGGTGAGGGCGACGCGCACCTCCCGCTCCAGGCTGGGATGGATCAGGCGGGTGTAGGCGTCCCGGGCTGCGGCGTCCACCTGGGCGGCGCTGGCCCCGCCGGACTTCTTCACAAACATCCGGCAGACCAGATCGGCGGTGCGGTCCGGGTCCACGGCGATCTCCACCTTGAGAAAGCCCTCCCGCTCGCCCCGGTCGATCGCCAGCACCCGGTGATCCGCAATACGCCCCACCGCCTCGGAGAAATCGTAATACTGGGCATAGACGCTGTCCTTGTCCGGGTCGGCGGCCCGGCTCTTCACCTGCCCGAAAGCGTGATAGAACCGGCGCAGTTCCGCCCGCAGCCGGGCGTCGTCGCTGATCTGCTCGGCCAAAATGTCCCGGGCCCCGGCCAGGGCGGCCGCCGCGTCGGGCACCTCCTCATTGCAATAAGCGGCGGCCTCTTTTTCCACATCCAGACGAGGGTCCTGGGCCAGCAGAGCGTCCGCCAGAGGCTGCAGTCCCCGCGCCTTGGCCACGCTGGCCCGGGTCTTGCGCTTGGGTTTGTAGGGCCGGTACAGATCCTCCAGTTCCGCCAGGGTGGCTGCCTTCGCCAGCGCCGCGTCCAATTCCGGTGTCAGAGCGCCCTGGGTCTCGATGGAGGCGCGCACCTCACCCCGGCGCTTGTCCAGCCCGCGCAGGTATTCCAGCCGGTCAGCCAGCTGGCGCAGGGCCTGGTCATCCATGGAGTGGGTGGCTTCCTTGCGGTAACGGGCGATAAACGGAATGGTGTTGCCCGCGTCGATCAGTTCAATGGCGGCGTCCACCCAGCGGGGCTCCAGCCCCAGTTCGGCGGCGATCTGCTCGGTATGCTCGTTCATGGTTCGGTAGTTCCTTTCAGCAGTTCAATGGCAAATGATTCGGTCTTTTGGGGAACGGCGGTCCGCCGGCGGCGCGCCGCCAGCCAGAGCATCCAGCCCAGCCAGACAAGCACCGCCGCCCCGGCCACCGCGGCGCTCTGGACCAGGCCCGGGGTATGGTAATCCAGCCGGATGGTATTCTCCCCCGCCGCAGCGGGCACGGCGATCATACCGCCGCTGACCTTTTCCACCGGTGCAGTCTCGCCGTTGACCGTGGCGGTCCAGCCCTCGGTATAGGGCACGCTGAAGAACACCAGGGTATCGCTGTCCAGAGTAATAGAGGCGGTAAAGCCGTAATTGTCGGCGCTGAAACTGTCCGCCGCGCCGGCCCGGCGGGCGGCGGCGTCCTGGGTGTAGGCGTCGTAGTCCCGGTCCACCAGGTCGGTGCTGTCCAGCTGGGTCAGCCAGCCGCCGTACCGGCGGATCTGGTCCTCGTCCAGCACCAGCGCCCGCATCAGGATGTTGGCGCGCATGTCCTCCGGGATGGCGTCCAGCTGCTCCTGGGTGATGTAGCTGTCATAGGTAAAGCCCATGGGCACCCAGCTGTCGTTTTCGTAAATGGCGTAGCTGCCCGCTTCGCCCCAGAAGGTCCAGCCCTGCTGGTCCACTTCCTCCATAAAGTTGGCCTGTTCCTCCAGCGGCATCAAGGTAAACCGCACGCTCAGCAGCCCCCGCAAAGCGTATCGCTCCGCCTCGGGCTTGCTGCTCACGTCCCGCTTGACCCCCAGCTGAGGGTAGAACTCCATGATACTGGGTTCCACCGTGGTGCTGAAGAATTGCAGATTGGACAGCCCGGTCCACATGCTCAGGTTGTCAAAGGTCGCGTAGGTGTCGGTGCGGTAGAAGCCTTCTGGCAGCGTATCCGCCAGCTGAGGGCCCTCCACATAACATTCCTGATGGTAGCCTCCGTCCCGCTCCCACTGGGGAAACTTGCCGATGGCAAAATGAAACACGCTGTACAGGCAGGAGAAGGACAGCACCGCCGCCAGCAGCGCCCGGGGCATTTTGGGGCCCCGTTCGTACCAGACCAGAACCAGCCAGAACCCCAGCAGCCCCACCACACCCAGGCCCAGCATCAGCCAATACTGGGCCGGCTGCTGCAGCACGCCGAAGGTCCATTCGTCCCCGTCCCCTTTCACCGGCACCACCGCCAGCGCCACGGTGCTGAGCAGGATGATCAGGCTGGGCAGGATGCCCTTACGGGGGATATCCACCTCCTGGTCCTCCAGGCCCAGCACGCTGGCGCCACAGAGGATCAGTACCGGCATGTACCACCAGCGGGCGTAGTAACTGGCGTTCAGGGCGTAGAAAGCCGAATTGAGCACCGGAACCATGGCGCAGAGCCCGCAGACAAACAGCAGCCGTCGGAAGGCATGCCCCTGGCGGGTGCGCATCCAGGCCAGCGCGGCCGAGAATCCCATCAGCGGCAGATAGGCGGTCATGCTGGTGTGCTTGATGGTGCAATCGGTAAACATGTTGGGCAGATAGGGCGGGTCCGGCGGGAAGAACAGGTTGTAGAAGATGGCAAAGTACTGCTGCACCTTGCCGTAGAGCAGAAAACCGTAGCCGCTGGAAAAGTTCACGGTGCGGGGATTTTGGGATAAACTCAGCAGCGCCGGCCAGGCCAGCACACAGCCCATGGCGCTGCCCAGCAAACTCTCAAAAGCCAGCCGCCCGAACAGCCGCGGGGTGATCCGCCAGGACCGGGTGGTGCATTTGCAGATAAAATACAGCGCCAAAAAGACGATCTGCCCGGCAAAGAAGAAGTAGTTGTTGAGAAAGTTCACCGCCACGGTAAAGGCAAACAGCCCCCGCCGGTCCTCGTACACCGCCTCATCCAGCGCCCAGAGCAGATAGGGAAACAGGGCGATACCGTCCACAAAGGTGAAGAAGAAGGTGTTATAGATGGTAAATCCGGAAAAGGCATACAGGCACCCGCCGATCACCGCCAGATTCTGCCGCTGTATATACCGGCGCAGCCACAGATAGGCTCCGCCGCCCGCCACGGCGTACTTGAGGCAGAGCATCGGCACCATGAGGTAAGGCTGCCAGCGGGCGGGCAGGATGCAGCTCAGCCAGAAAAAAGGCGACCCCAACAGGTAGTAGGAGTAGCTGTTGACAAAGCCGCTGCCCATATCGGTGGCCCAGCTCCAGCTGCCGCCCTCCTTGACGAAAGCGTTGGCATACTGGGTGAAGGAGATGTACTGGCTGTTGAAGTCGCCGCAGTAGAGGAAAAAGCCCTTATCCACAATGAGAAAGGGCAGAAAGATGCAGGCGGCCCCCAGCGCGCAGAAGCCGAAGGTCATCCAGTACCGGTTGGGTCGGGGCGCAAGCTGCCGCACAGGCTGCATGGAACATACCTCCTCACGCAAAATTTCCGGCCCGGCCGGCCCACAGGGGGCGCCGGGTATGGTATACTGAAACGGAAGACCCGTTCACGCGGAATACGAATCGACCGGAAGGAACCTTGCATCATGGAACACTTTTCTCTCAACGCGCTGCTGGCCCGCATGAAGCACATCACCCGCTGGGCGCTGATGCACAGCACCCGTACCGAGACCCTCAGCGAACACACCGCCGACGCCGCTCTGCTGGCCCACACCCTGGGGCTGATCGCCCGGGATATTCTGGGGCAGGCCGCGGTACGACCGGAGACCCTGGCCGCGGCGGCCCTCTATCACGACGCGCCGGAGATCCTGACCGGGGACATGCCTACCCCGGTAAAGTACAAGAACGAGGCGCTCAAGACCGCCTACAAAGCGCTGGAGCGGCAGAGCGCCTGCCAGATGGCCGCGCTGACCGCCCCGGCGCTGCGGGATACGCTGGCCGGCTTTCTCACCGGAGACTGCCTGACCGCGGAGGAAAAAACGCTGCTCAAAGCCGCCGACCGGCTGAGCGCCCTGATCAAATGCGGCGAGGAGGTGCGGGCCGGCAACGGGGAGTTCCGGGCCGCGCTGGCCCAGCAGCAGGCGGCGCTGGAGGGTATGGACTGCCCGGCCGCCGCCTATTTTATGGCCCACATGCTGCCCTGCTATGCGCTGACCCTGGACGAGTTGACCGTCTCGGGCTGAGAGGGTCAGCGGTTTTCCCGCCAGACCTTTTCGATGAGCCGGTCGATATCGGAAAAATGTTCCAGCCGGCTGCACGCCGCCCGCAGGGAAGCGGCCCCCCGCAGGCCTTTCAGATAGTGGATGGCCTGGCTGCGGGCCTGGGGCATGGCCACCCGTTCCCCTTTCGCTTCGCACATCTCGTACACCTGGCGGCGCAGTTCCTCCATCCGCTGGCGCAGGGTCGGGGGCGGCGGGGCGGGCTCGCCCTTCAGCATGGCGGCGATCTCGCCAAACAGCCAGGGGTTTCCCAGCGCGCCCCGGCCCACCATGACCCCGTCGCAGCCGGTGGCCTCCATCATGGCTTTCGCCTCGGCGGCGGTGGTGATGTCCCCGTTGCCCAGCACCGGCACCGACACCGCCGCCTTGACCGCCGCGATCACCGACCAGTCCACCGTACCGGGGATGTACATCTGTTCCCGGGTGCGGCCATGCACCGCGATCAGCGCAGCGCCCTCCGCCTCGCAGGCTTTGGCCGCCTGCACGGCGGTGACATGATCAGCGTCCCAGCCGGCCCGCATCTTGACGGTGACCGGCCGCCCGTCCGAGGCGGCTGCCACCGCCGCCACGATCCGGCCGCACAGCTCCGGGTCCAACAGCAGGCGGCTGCCCGCGCCGGAGGATGTGATCTTGGGGGCGGGGCAGCCCATATTGATGTCGATAAAATCGTAGTCGTAGTGCTGGATCAGCCGGGCGGCCTGGCCCATGGTCTCCGGCTCCGCCCCGAACAACTGCACCCCGTAGGGCGCGCCGTTGGCGGCGCAGCGGATAAGCTGGGCACTTTTTTTGTCCCCGAAGGCAAGCGCCTTGGCGCTGACCATCTCGCTGACGGTATACGCCGCCCCGTGGCGGACGGCCATGTCCCGGCAGGCGGCGTCGGTAAAGCCGGCCATGGGAGCCAGCGCCGCGCCGGGAGCCAGGGGGATGGATGCGATCTTCATGCAAAACCTGCTTTTCTCTAGGATAGGCTGCCAAAGCGGCAACTAACGATTATTGTACCACAAAGAGGCCGGATGTGGTATACTGAAACCGTATGAAATTTCGGGGCCCCGGCCCCGCAGGAGGATAACGCGCCTATGAAACTACTGGTTCTGGACGGCAACAGCCTGGTCAACCGGGCCTTTTACGGCATCAAGCTGCTGACCACCAAGGACGGACGCCCCACCAACGCCATCTTTGGCTTTCTCAACACCCTGCAGGGTCTTGTGAGCGCCCAGCAGCCGGACGAGGTGGCCATCGCCTGGGACCTGAAGGCCCCCACCTTCCGGCACAAACTGTATGACGGCTACAAGGCCACCCGCAAGGGCATGCCCCAGGAACTGGCTGACCAGATGCCGGTGCTGAAGGAGCTGCTGGGCTATCTGGGCTACCCGATGGTGAGCCGGGAGGGCTACGAGGCAGACGATATCCTGGGCACCCTGGCGGCCGCCTGGGGGGCCCGGCAGGACGATTGCCTGCTGGCCACCGGCGACCGGGACAGCCTGCAGCTGGTGAGCGAGACCGCCACCGTGCTGCTCACCGCCACCCGTATGGGCCGCAGTGAGACGGTGGTCATGGACCTGGACGCGGTGCGGGAGAAATATGGCGTGGAACCCAAGCAGCTCATCGAGGTCAAGAGCCTGATGGGCGACACCAGCGACAACATCCCCGGCGTGGCCGGCATCGGGGAAAAGACCGCCCTGGCCCTTATTCAACAATTCGGCACCCTGGACGGGGTGTACGAGCACATCGACGATCCGGCCATCAAGCCGGGCGTGCGCACAAAGCTGCTGGCCCACCGGGAGGAGGCCGAACTCAGCCGTACCCTGGCCACCATTGACTGCGCCGCGCCCATCGAGACCGGCGAGGAGGCCTACCGCCGGCAGCCCGGAGACCCGGCGGCGGCCGCCGCTTTGCTGGCGGATCTGGAGATGCACAACATGATCGGCCGGCTGGGCCTGCCCGAACCGGGCGCCGCCGCCCCCGCTGCCGCGGCGGAACTGCCGGCCGTCGGCCTGGCTCCCCTGCCCGATACCCCCGCCGGCCCGGTATACCTGGCCCGGGGCGAAGCGGACTGGTACGCGGTGGCGGACGGCGCGCCCTGCACGGTGGAGGAGAGCCGTCTGCCCGCTTTGCTGGACGGGGAGGCAGAACTGTGGGTCTTTGACGCGAAGCCTCTCTACCACATCGCGCTGGACGCGGGCGGTGAGGGCAAGGCCATCCGCTTTGACGGCAAGCTGGCCGCCTATCTGCTGAATCCCTCCGCCAGCGAATACTCGGTGGGGCATCTGGCCGCCGAATACGGGGTGCATCCCGCCTTTGTCTGCGAAGAATGCCCCGACGCGGGGGTGCTGGCCGGCGTGTGCCAGGCGCTGCAGGACAAGGTGACCGCTGACGGCATGGACGAACTGCTGCGCACCATCGAACTGCCGCTGGCCCGGGTTCTGGCGGATATGGAGCGGTACGGCATGCAGCTGGACGGGGCCGGCCTGGAGGCCTTCGGCCAGACCCTGAAAACCGAACTGGACGCCTGCCTTGCCCGCATCTGGGAGGCGGTGGGGTACGAGTTCAACCTGAACAGCCCCAAGCAGCTGGGCCAGGCCCTGTTTGACAAGCTGGGTCTGCCGCCCCGCAAAAAGACCAAGAGCGGCTACTCCACCGACGCGGAGACGCTGGAGAGCCTGCGGGGCTACCACCCGGTGATCGAGGACATTCTGCAATACCGGGTGTACCAGAAACTGAACAGCACCTATGTGGAGGGGCTGCTGCGGCAGCTGGGGCCGGACGGACGGGTGCACAGCACCTTTATCCAGACAGAGACCCGAACCGGCCGCATCAGCTCCACCGAGCCCAATCTGCAGAATATCCCGGTGCGCACCCAGCTGGGCAGCCGCCTGCGGGAGTTCTTTACCGCCCGGCCCGGCTGGCTGCTGGCCGACGCGGACTACAGCCAGATCGAACTGCGCATCCTGGCCCACATCTCGGGGGACGAGACCATGCGCCAGGCCTTTGCCAACGGGGAGGACATCCACCGCAGCACCGCCGCCAAGATCTATAACCTGCCCCCGGAGATGATCACCCCGCAGCTGCGCTCCAGCGCCAAGGCGGTGAACTTCGGCATCGTGTACGGCATCGGAGCCTACAGCCTGAGCCAGGACATCGGGGTCAGCGTCAAGGAGGCCGACCAGTTCATCAAGAACTATCTGGACACCTTCCCCGGCGTGAAACGGTATATGGATGACACCATTGCCTTCGGGCGGGAGCACGGCTATGTGACCACCCTGTACGGGCGGCGGCGGGCCCTGCCCGAACTGGCCAGCAACAACCGGAACGTGCGGGCGCTGGGGGAACGGATGGCCATGAACACCCCCATCCAGGGCACCGCGGCGGATGTGATCAAGCTGGCTATGGTGCGGGTCTGGCGGCGGCTGCGAAAGGAAAAGCTGGCGGCCCGGCTGATTTTGCAGGTGCACGACGAGCTGATCGTAGAGACCCCGCCGGAGGAAAAAGACCAGGTCGCCCGTATCCTCAAGGAAGAGATGCAGGGCGCGGCCGATTTCACCGTACCGCTGACCGCCGACGTGGGAACCGGCTTTACCTGGCGGGAGGCCCACTGAAATGGAGTGGATCGTTCGGTCTGCCCGGAAGGAGGACCTGCCCCGCTGCGCGGCCATCGAGGCCACCGCCCCCGACCCCTGGACCGAGAGCCAGCTGGCGGAGGAACTGGCCGGCGGCTGCGGCCGGCTGTTTGTGGCATGCCGGGAGGACCAGGTGCAGGGGCTGGCGGTGTTCCAGCTGGCGGCAGGCGAGGCCAGCCTGAACGCCCTGACCGTAGATCCGGCCGCCCGGCGGCAGGGCGCGGGCCGGGCGCTGCTGGCCGGCGCGCTGGCAGCCCTGCACGCCGAGGGAGCGCACAGCTGCTTTCTGGAGGTACGGGCGGGCAACACGGCTGCCCGCGCCCTGTACGAGAGCCTGGGCTTTGCCGCCGTGGGGGTGCGCCGGAACTTTTACCAGGACCCTGCCGAGAACGGCGTGGTGATGACGCTGACGATAGAATAACTACAATTCGTATTGTTTTGTGAGGATTTAACAAGATGTTGATTCTAGGGATCGAGAGCAGCTGCGACGAGACCGCCGCCGCGGTGGTGGAGGACGGACGGCGGATCGTGAGCAACGTGATCGCCACCAGCGTGCAGGAACAGGCTCTGTACGGGGGCGTTGTGCCGGAGATCGCCAGCCGGCGGCATATCGAATCCATCAGCGCGGTAGCGCAGAAGGCGCTGACCGACGCGGGCCTGCGGGCAGAGCAGCTGGACGCCATCGCGGCCACCTTTGCCCCCGGGCTGATCGGGGCGCTGCTGGTGGGGCTGAACTTTGCCAAGGGGTTAAGTTTATCCAGCGGCAGACCGCTGGTGGGGGTACACCATCTGCGGGGGCATATCGCGGCGCTGTACCTGACCTGGCCGGAGCTGAAACCGCCTTTTCTCTGTCTGGTTGTCAGCGGCGGCCACAGCCACATCGTACAAGTGGAGGACTATACCCGGTTCAGAGTACTGGGCCGCACGGTGGACGACGCGGCGGGCGAGGCCTTTGACAAGGTGGCCCGCACCCTGGGGCTGGGCTATCCCGGCGGACCGGCCATCAGCAAGGCGGCCAAGAGCGGAGATCCTCACGCTTACACCCTGCCGGTGCCCCATGTGGAGGGGCCCTACAATGTGAGCTTTTCCGGGCTCAAGACCGCGGTGCTGAACGCGGTCAACCAGGCGCGGATGAAGGGTGAGGAAGTGAACACAGCCGACATGGCGGCCAGTTTTGAGTGGCGGATCGACGAGATTCTGGCCAGCAAACTGCTGGCTGCCGCCCGGGATACCGGCGCAAAGACCCTTTGCCTGGCGGGCGGCGTGGCGGCCAACGGTCTGCTGCGAAAGCTGGTGGAGCAGGGCGCGGCAAAGTTGGGCATCCGGGTCTGTCTGCCTGACCCGGCCCTCTGCGGCGACAACGCCGCCATGATCGCCAGCCAGGGCTATTACGAGTTTACCGCCGGGCATATCGCGGACCTGTCGCTCAACGGCATGGCCACCCTGCCCATCGACTACCTCTGACCAAACGAAACGCGCCCTCCCGGCCGGGAGGGCGCGTGTTGCGTTTGGGTCACACTTTTTTTGCAAACTTGCGTTTCAGACATTCCGCCACATAGGGGTTGACAAAATGGGACACGTCGCTGCCGTAGCTGGCCACCTCCTTGGCCATGGTGGAGGACAGATAGGCATACTGCAGGCTGGTGGTAAAGAACATGGTATCCACCGAGGGTTCGATCACCCGGTTGGTCTGGGCGATCTGCATCTCGCTCTCGAAATCAGTGACCGCCCGCAAGCCCCGGATGATCAGGGACGCGCCGTTCTGTTTGGCAAATTCCACGGTAAGGCCGTCGAAGGTCTGCACCGTCACATTGGGAAACTCCTGTACCGAATGGCGCAGCATATCCAGCCGCTCCTCGGTGGTGAAAAGCGGGGTCTTTTTTTTGTTGATCAGGATGCCGATGACCAGCCGGTCCACCACCCGGGAGGCCCGGCGAATGATATCCATGTGGCCCAGCGTGACCGGATCAAAGCTGCCGGGATACACCGCGGTGATCATAGAAATGCCCTCCTTTAGAGGAATTGGGGCCAAATTCCCCTATTATTGTTGTACACGATTCTCACGAATTTTTCAATATTTTTTTGTCAAGGGCGCATCTTGTTCTTTCCCGGGGCGGGGCGGTATAATAAAAAAAAGGCGTTTCGCAGGCTGCTGTGAAACGCCTTTGGCAGCAGGAGGTAACCATGGAATTTCATCGTATCCGCACCCGCAAGAGCAACCTGGAACTCAAGTACGCCCACGGCCATTTTGTGACCAACCACAGCCACACCAATTACTACATCGACATCACGACCCTCAAGACCCGCCTGAAGGAAGCGGAGGCCGTGGCGCGGGAACTGGTGATGCACTACCGCAGCAGCACTATCGTGGACACCATCCTCTGTCTGGATGATACCCAGGTAATCGGCACCTGTTTGGCCAAGGAACTGACCAGTTCCGGCTTCATGAGCCTGAACGCGCACGAGACCATCTACGTGCTGACCCCGGAGTACAACTCCAACAGCCAGCTGATCTTCCGGGACAACACCATGCCCATGATCCGGGGCAAAAATGTGTTGATCCTGATGGCCTCGGTGTCCAGCGGCATTACGATTCACAAAAGCATGGAGTGTGTGCAGTATTACGGCGGCAAGATCGCGGGCCTGTCCGCCATCTACAGTTCTACCGATGAGGTGGACGGTATCCCGGTGGTCTCGGTCTTTAACCAGGAGGAACTGCCGGATTATCACAGTTACAGCTACCACGAATGCCCCTTCTGCCGCCAGGGCGTCAAGATCGACGCTCTGGTCAACGGATTTGGCTATTCCAAAATGGGCTGACGCATAAAACCCGGCCCGCGCATCGGCGCGGGCCGGGTTTTTTCATTTTTTCGTGCCTTTGAAGATCTCGATCTCGCTGGCGGGCAGTTCATGGCGAAAGTCATGCTCGGTGCGGTACAGGTTGCCGCAGATGCAGCGTTCCTCCCCGCGGGCGTCCAGCGGCATATAGTAGCCGCAGGTGGTGCAGCGGGCGTACAGCCCCGGCTTGCGCTTGAAGGTCTTGGAGAGAAAGCCGGTGGCCTTGGGGCCATGGCCCACATAGGTGAACTGCATCGACTCTTTCAGTTCCTTCTGCTGCTTTTCCAGCTTGGTCTTGTCTACGTTCCAGTTGCTCAGCATGGTCAGCGCCTCCTTATATCAGCCCTGGCAGCCCAGATCGTCCCAGTCGCCAAAATCCGCCGGATCGGCGATGCGGGTAGGGTCCAGCCGGCCGTTTTCATCCAACGGGCGCTGGGCCGTGCCCAGCGTGACCGGATTTACGTTAGGGCCCGCGTCCGGTACAGCGACGGGGCGTACCGGCTCGGCGGGCGCCGGATGTTCCGTCTCCCCCTCCCGGCCGGACAGTTCCACAAACTCCCCTTCGATATACCGGTCCTTGTTGTAATCCTGCAAAATCTTGACAGCCAGTGCGCTGGCGCCCAGCCCCAGTGCAATAGCCAGCATCCGACGAATAAAGCCCATGATGGCGGCCCGCCTCCTTTATCTGCGAGGTTTGTACCGATTTGAGTATCAGTATACCACATCCGGCACACCGACCGCAAGCGGAGCGTGTTCAGCTAAAGGTCACCACATCGTCGTCGGGCTCCCTGGCGGGGCCGACCTCCAGCGCGGTGAGCACCGGGCCCTCGCCCCGGTAGAGCGGATGGTACTTGATCCGCAGCCGGGCGGTCAGGGTGATCCAGCTGCGCTCGGTCAGCTGGTCGCAATGGTCGTATTTGCAGGGAAAGCCCACAAACTGAATGTCCTGCACGCAGCAGGTCATGGCAAAGCGGCCGGGAACGAACGCCCCCTGGCCTGCCCGCCGGCTCAGGCAGACCTGGGCGGTGAAACGCACCGTCTTTCCATCGTACCGGTCGGGATTCTGGTTGCAGTCCAGATAAAAAACGCCGAAATCCTCGTCGGCGATCTGCACAACCTCCGCTTCCAGGTCGTAGGGCAGCGGGTCCTCGATCTCGTCGTACTCCACGCTTCCGTCGGCGTACTCGTAGGCGATGTCGCATTTGCGGCTGGCCTGGCGCACCGCTTTGTGGATCGCCTGGCGGGCCTCGTCGCTCCTGACGGCCTCCGCCCGGTTGACCACCAGCAGTTCGGACAGGGCAAACTTGTCCAGCATCAGCTGGCGCATATTTTCAAAATACATCGAGAAGGTGGTGCCGTCGGCGGTGGCGATGCACTGGTACAGCACCCAGTTCCTGGGCATGGCGTCCAGCAGTTCCTGGATCATCCACATGCCGTTATACTCCACCAGCACCCGGGTGGCCCCGGTCTTTTTCACCAGTTCCTCCAGATGCGGTGCGTTCATCTCGGAACTTTCTCCGATCGTCTCCACCGATACCCCGCCGAACGCAAATTCCTCCGGCCGGTACTCCTCTTCCCCCTCTTCACAGACCAGCAACAGGGTCTTGTCGCCGCTGTCAAACTGGGGATCCTGCAGCGTCTCCTGGATAAAACTGGTCTTGCCGCTTTCCAGAAAACCCACGAACAGATAAACAGGAATCTCTTTCATGACGCGCTCCTTCTTACACGCCGAACAGCCGGGTCAGGCCGGCCTCGTCCAGCTTGCTGCCGATCACGCACAGACGGCCGGTAACATCCGCCGCGCCGGTGCGTACCTGCCACTCGCCGGGAACATAGTCGAAGTGGTACCACACCCCGTCCTCGCCGGGCAGGATGCCTTTGGCCCGCAGCACCGCGCCAAACTCCCCGCTGTCCAGCGCCTGCAGGTCGAACTCCAGCTGGGTCTTGGTAAACCGCACCGGTGTCTCCTTGCCCCAGCTGGTGAACACCTCGTCGGCATGATGGTGGTGATGCTCGTGGTCGTGGCAGCCGCAGCTGCAGCCCTCGCCGTGGTCGTGATGGTGCTCATGCTCCTCATGGTCGTGATCGCAGCCGCAGTGGTCGTGGCCCTCATGCTCGTGATGGTGTTCGTGCTCCTCATGGTCGTGATCGCAGCCGCAGTGGTCATGGCCCTCATGCTCGTGATGGTGTTCGTGCTCCTCATGGTCATGATCGCAGCCGCAGTGGTCGTGGCCCTCATGTTCGTGATGGTGCTCATGCTCCTCATGGTCGTGATCGCAGCCGCAGTGGTCGTGGCCCTCATGCTCGTGATGGTGTTCGTGCTCCTCCTGCTCCACCTGAGCCAGCAGCTGCTGGCTCAGGCTGGGCCGGCCCTCCATGGCCTCCAGGATCTGAGCACCGGTGAGCTGATCCCAATCGGTGGTCACGATGGTGGCGCCGGGGTTTTTCTCCCGCAGCATCGCGGCGGCCGCCTCTACCTTGGCCGGGTCGGCGCTGCCGGTACGGCTCAGCAGGATGGTGCCGGCGTGCTCGATCTGGTCGTTGTAGAACTCGCCGAAATTCTTCATATACAGTTTGACCTTGTTCACGTCGGCCACCGTGACGAAGGCGTTCAGTTCCACATCCAGATGATCGGCCACCCCCTGCACGGCGCGGGTCACGTCGCTGAGTTTGCCCACGCCGGAGGGCTCGATCAGGATGCGGTCAGGGTGATAGGTCTCCACCACCTTTTCCAGCGCGGTGCGGAAATCCCCCACAAGGCTGCAGCAGATGCAGCCGGAATTCATCTCGGTGATCTGAATACCCGCCTCTTTCAGAAAACCTCCGTCAATGCCGATCTCGCCAAACTCGTTCTCGATCAGTACCAGCTTCTGGCCGGAAAACGCCTCCGCAATCAGCTTTTTGATCAGCGTGGTTTTGCCCGCGCCGAGAAAACCGGAAAAAATATCGATCTTGGTCATGGTACATCCACCTTTGCTATATTAAATAGGAATGAACTATACCTATTATATCTCTTTTGTCAAGAGGACAAACAGACGCTTTACTACCGGGCCCGGACGTGCTACTATAACAGGCAGCAGAATCAACCGGAGGTGTATGATTGATGGAAACGATGGAACGATTGGCCCGGCTGCGGGCCTGTATGGAGAAAGCCGGCGCGGCAGGCTGCCTGATCCCCTCCAGCGACCCGCACGCCAGCGAATATCTGCCCGACCACTGGGCCGCCCGCCGGTATTTTTCCGGCTTCACCGGCAGTGTGGGCACCCTGGCGGTGACCCTGACCGGGGCGGCGCTCTGGGTGGACGGCCGGTATTTTGTGCAGGCGGAACACCAGCTGGAAGGCAGCGGCATCGAACTGCAGCGGATGGGCCTGCCCGGCGTACCTACGGTGGAGGAATACCTGGCCCGGGTGCTGAGCAGCGGGGATGTGCTGGCTGTAGACGGGGCCGTGACCCCCACCGCTCAGGTTCGGCGGCTGCAGAAGGCTCTGGACAAGCGGGGCGTGAAGGTGGAGGACATGGACCTGCCCGGTCAGTGCTGGCCGGACCGCCCGCCCATGCCCGCCACCCCCTGCTTTGTGCTGGGGCGTGAACTGGCCGGCCTGACCGCCGCGGAGAAGCTGGCGCAGCTGCGCCAGGCCCTGGAGACAGACGAAGCCGACGGCATGCTGGTGGGCCGGCTGGACAGCGTGGCCTGGCTGCTGAACCTGCGGGCCTTTGATCTGGACTGCACCCCCTTCGCTCTGGCCTGGTGCTGGGTGGACCGCAGCCGGGCGGTGGTTTTTGTGGACGGCAGCCGCGTGGACGAAACGGTGCGCGGCTACCTGGCTGAGAACGGCGTGGAACTGCGGGAATACGGCCAGGTGGAGGAATTTCTGGCCGGTCTGCGCACTCTGCTGGTGCTGCGGACCGAGCCGGACAGCCTGAACTGGCGGTTCTGGCGCACGCTGGAAGCCAATCCCGCCGTGACAGTACAGGAGGGCCAGGACCCCATCCAGGGGATGAAGGCGGTGAAGAACGAGACCGAGATCGCCTGCATCCGGGCCAGCCACCGAAAGGACGGCGCCGCGATGGTGCGGTTTGAACGGGAACTGGAGCGCCGGCGGGCGGCGGGCGAGACCCTGTATGAATCGGACATTGAGGGCATCCTGATCGAATGCCGCCGCAAAGGCGAAGGATATCTGGAAGAGAGCTTCTCGGCCATCGCGGCCTGCGGGGCCAACGCGGCCATGATGCACTACCACGCCGAGCCGGGCACCTGCAGCCCGCTGGCGGACCACGGCTTTTTGCTGGTGGACTGCGGCGGCCAGTACCGGGATGGCACCACCGACATCACACGCACCTATGCGCTGGGCCCGTTGACCGACCAGGAGAAGCGGATGTACACCCTGGTGCTCAAAGCCCACATCGACATGGCCATGCTGGTGTTCCCGCTGGGCAGCACCGGCGGAAATCTGGATCTGGCGGCCCGCCGGCCGCTCTGGGCCGAGGGGCTGGACTACCGGTGCGGCACCGGCCACGGCGTGGGCTTTGTGGGCGGCGTACATGAAACTCCGCCCCGGCTGAACCAGTCCGACCGGGTGGCCTTCAAGCCCGGCATGGTGGTGACCGACGAGCCCGGCTACTACGAGACCGACGTCATGGGCATCCGCATCGAAAACGAGCTGCTCTGCGTCTCCCGCTGCCGTACCGAGTACGGGGAGTACTGCGGGTTTGAGCCGCTGACCCGCTGCCCCATCGGCCGGCAGGCCATCCTGCCTGAACTGCTCACCGCCGAAGAGCGCGCCTGGCTGGATCGGTTCCATCAGACGGTGCTGGAGGATCTGTCCGGCCTGCTGGACGAGGAGGAACGCGCCTGGCTGGCCGATCGCTGCCGCCCGCTGGAAGGATAAGGAAGCTGTACAGGCAATTTTGACGATTTTGCGCAAAGTGGTGCAGTAATTTTCGGCACACAACAGTCATTTCATTTATTGACATTTTGTGAACAAAAGAGTAGCGTTAAGATGATTTTCGTCCGGAAGGGAAAGGACCCCTTCCGGACGATATCAATTGAAAGAAGGACGGGAGGCATCGTTGCATGTTTACGATTGGACTGTTTGCCCTGTGGCTGATCCTGAACGGGCGGATCACCCTGGAGCTGGTCCTGATCGGGATCGTGCTCAGTTTTTTATTGAGCACCTTCGCGATCCGGTTCTGCGGGTGGAGCGTGCAGTACGAAACGCTGGTGCTGCGGCTCAGCGGCAAGCTGCTGGCGTATTTCGCGCTGCTGTTCAAGGAGATCATCAAGGCGAATCTGGATGTGATCCGGGTGATCCTGAGCCCCAGCCTGAAGGAACTCAAGCCCCGGCTGGTGTTTTTTGACAGCCATCTGGAAAGCACCGTGTGCAAAGCCATGCTGGCAAACTCGATCACCATCACCCCGGGCACCATTACGGTGGGAATGTACGATTCCACCCTGTGCGTTCATGCGCTGAATGAGAGTTTTGCCGACGGCGCCAAGGACGGGCCGTTTTTGCCCCGGCTGAAAGAAATTGAAAAGGAGTTGAGCAAATGATCGAGGCATTTCCTTTTCTGTATACCCTGTGCGCCGGCGCGCTGGTGCTGATCGCCCTGCTGATCCTCTGCTGCCTGGTCTATGGTGTGCGCGGACGCCGCTTTACCGACCGGGTCGTGGCGGTGAATGTGATCGGCACCCTGACCATCAGCGCCATCTCGATCCTGGCGTTTGGTTTGCAGGAAAGCTATATTCTGGATATCGCGCTGATCTACGCGCTGCTGAACTTCCTGGCGGTGCTGGTGCTTTGCCGGGTGGTCACCCTGCGGGCCAAGGGTCGGCTGCGGCATCTGAAAGAGAAGCGCGACGCGGAAGGAGGCGAGGCGAAATGATGCTGGCACGCGCGATCATAGGTTCCGTACTGGTCTGCCTGGGGCTGGTGGTCTTTTGCATCTCGCTGATCGGGGTCTACCGGTTCCGCTATGTGCTGAACCGGATGCACGCCTCGGCCCTGTGCGATACGCTGGGCAGCTTTCTGGTGATGCTGGGCCTGGCCGTTCTGTTCTGGTCGGTGTGGGTCACCCTGAAACTGGCCTGCATCCTGGCTTTCCTGTGGCTCACCGGGCCGGTGGCCACCCATCGCACCACCAAGGTTGAGGTGCTGACCGACGAATATGTAATGGAAGAATGCGAGGTGGAATGACCATGGAACTGTTTACCATCCTGCTGCTGGTTGGGCTGGTGGTCTGCGCCGTGAGCGCCTCGCTGGCCAAGAACCTGCTGAACACCCTGTTGATCTATATGGCTTTCAGCCTGATGATGAGCATGATCTGGCTGCTGCTGCAGGCGCCGGACCTGGCCATCACCGAGGCCGCTGTGGGCGCCGGTGTGGACACCGTGCTGTTCCTGCTGACCCTCAAGACCATCCACGCTTTGAAAGGAACGAGGTTCGATAAAGGCCATGACGAAAAACATTAAGGAACAATGGCGGCGATTTGCCGCCTGGGTCAATGGCGTCGAAAATGACGAGCCTGTGGTGACCCCGGAAGAAAGGCGCGCCGCGCGGCCGCGTCTGCCCGGTATCATGAACCGGGTCCTCAGCGAAAAGAATGAGCTTCGGCTGTACCACGCCTTTTCGGTGGTGATGTGCCTGGTATTCACTGGCACTCTGCTGCTGACGGTGCTGTTTCTGCCCACCTTTGGCGGCGCGGGCAACCCCACCGAGAACGAGGTCATGCAGCGCTATGTGGAAAAGGGCATCGAGGAGGTAGGCGCCACCAACCTGATCAGCAACATCATTCTGGTCTACCGTGGTTTTGATACCTTTGGCGAGAGCTGCGTGCTGTTTCTGGCTGCCACCTGCGTGATGATCCTGCTGCGCAAGGACGAGAAAAACACCACTGAGTACGATCTGGCCGAGCGGGCTGAGGACGCCGAGATCGAGAGCGAGGAAAACACCACTGTGCTGCGCAGCGTGGTGCGCCTGCTGATGCCGGTGATCATGCTGTTCGGCGTGTATGTGCTGCTGAACGGCCACCTGTCCCCCGGCGGCGGCTTCTCCGGCGGCGCCATTCTGGGCGCGGGCCTGATTTTGTTTGAGAACGCCTTCGGCGACAAGGTGCGCCGCTTTATGAGCGAGCATGTGTACCACTTCATCAAGGTGGCCGCCCTCTACTTCTACGGCTTCACCATGATCTATGTGTTCTTTACCGGCGCCAACGGCCTGCACAGCATCATCGGCACCGGCATCCCCGGCATGATCTTCAGCGCCGGCGTCATCATGCCCATCAACGTGGCGGTGGGCCTTGAGGTGGCA
Organism: uncultured Gemmiger sp.; assembly: GCA_949295035.1. Classification (GTDB taxonomy): domain Bacteria; phylum Bacillota; class Clostridia; order Oscillospirales; family Ruminococcaceae; genus Gemmiger_A. Next base: position 20,972 of record CASFJO010000006.1, on the reverse strand, counting down.
TGCACCATGTACGCCTTCTACGCATTCTTCAGCAAGGGGGAACTGTAACATGAGCAACGCGATCGCCACCTGGTCCGGCGACTACTACCAGGTATTCGCCATCATTTTGTTCGGCATCGGCTTTATCAGCCTGCTGCTGCACAAGAACCTGATCAAAAAGATCATCGGTCTGAACATCATGGACAGTTCGGTCTACCTGTTTCTGACCAGCTTCGGCTACATTGACGGCCGGGTCGCCCCCATTGTGGCCGACCCCACCGCCCCTGTCCACATGGAGACCTACATCAACCCGCTGCCCACCGGTCTGGTGCTGACCGGCATCGTGGTGGGCGTGAGCGTCACCGCTTTCAGCCTGGCGCTCACCCAGCGGCTGTACAAGAAATACCATACTTTGAACCTGGATGAGATCATCATTCTGGCCAAGCGGGAGGAGGTGTGACGATGCGGCCTTTTTACGAAAATCTTCCCTTTCTGTGCATTTTTCTGGCGATGCTCTCCGGCATCACCACCAGCATCCTGCACAGCGGCAAATGGGCGCTGCGCATCTCGATCGCGGCCCTGACCGTCATCGGCGCCGCCAGCGCCTGGCTGCTGTACCAGACCGCCAGCCAGAATATTTACTTTGTGTACGCCATGGGCAAGTTCCCCTCTCCCTGGGGCAACGAGCTGCGGGCCGGCCCGCTGGAGGCGGGACTGGCGCTGGTGTTCTGTATCGTCATGGCATGCAGCCTGCTGGGCGGCCTCAAGGACATCTTTGAGGATATCCTGCCCGGCAAGCAGAACCTGTACTTCGTCATGATGGACATGCTGCTGGCGAGCCTTTTGAGCATGCTGTACACCAACGATATCTTTACCGGCTACGTCTTTATCGAGATCAACACCATCGCCGCCTGCGCCATCGTCATGGCCAAGGACAACAACCAGACCCTGGTGGCCACCATGCGGTACCTGGTGATGAGCCTGCTGGGCAGCGGTCTGTTCCTGATCAGCCTGGCGCTGCTCTACGCCATCACCGGCCACCTGCTCATGCCCCAGCTGGGCGAGAGCATCCACGCGCTGTTCGTCAGCGGCCTGTATACCGAGCCCCTGACCGTGCTGGTCGGCCTGATGGTGCTGGGTCTTTCCATCAAGAGCGCCCTGTTCCCCTTCCACAGCTGGCTGCCGGACGCCCATGGCAGTTCCACCACCGCGTCCAGCGCCATTCTGTCCGGCCTGGTTCTGAAGGGCTATATCGTGCTGCTGATCAAGATCTTCTACCGCGTCTTCAGCATCAGCGAGATGCGCAGTCTGAAGATCACCAACGTGCTGTTCGTTCTGGGCGCGCTGGCCATGATCATGGGCAGCGTCAAGGCGCTGCAGGAAGGCCACTCCAAGCGGATGGTGGCCTACTCCTCGGTGGCCCAGATCGGCTATATCTACCTGGGCCTGGGCCTGGGCATTGAGGCGGGCGTTGTGGCGGCCGTGTTCCAGATCATCGCCCACGCCTTTACCAAGCCGCTGCTGTTCGTGTCGGTGGGCGCTTTGAGCTCTACCGCCGGCCATGAAAAGAAGTGGTACTACCTGCGCGGCGCCGGCCGCCGCTGCAAGCTGGCAGGCATCGGCTTCACCGTGGGCGGCCTGTCTATGGTGGGCATTCCCCTGCTGGCCGGCTTTGTGACCAAGCTGTATCTGGCCCAGGGCGCTACCCTGGCCGCCTGGCAGACCGCGGCCGCTCTGGCTGTGCTGGCGGTCAGCAGCGTGCTGAACGCCATGTACTACATCCCGGCCATCGTGCAGATCTGGTCTTCCGGCAGCACCTGCCAGGAGATCGGCATCGAACCGCGGGTGCGCCGGGCCGATCCCGCGCTGGTGGTGAGCGTTCTGGTGCTGGGCGTCGGCGTGATCCTGCTGGGCGTATGCTACCGCCCGGTGGTGGACGTGATCAGCGCCGGCCTGGCGCTGCTGTGAGAGAGGGGGTATGTGCATGATGACCTGGTATCTGCTGATCCCCATCCTGCTGCCGCTGGTCGGGACCTGCTTTGTGCCTTTTATGCGGGAGGCACGGGAGCGCGCGCAGCTGCTGGGCGCGCTGTTCGTGGTGGAGTTTGCCTGCACCGCGCTGGCCGCCTGGAAATGCAGCGGCACGCTGGTACTGTTCTCGGTGGGCGGATTTGAGGTCGCCCTGCTGGCGGACGGGATGGGCAAATTCTTCGCCGTGATCACCGCGGCCATGTTCTGTGCCGCCGGGATCTTCGGCTTTGAGTACCTGAGCGGGGACGAACATCCCCGCCGGTATCACGCTTTCTATCTGCTGACCCTGTTCGCGCTGGAGGGCCTGGCCTTCTCTGCGAACCTGTTCACCTTCTATCTGTTCTACGAACTCATGACCTTCCTGAGCATGCCCATGGTGCTGCATGAGGGCACCGACAAGGCGCGCCGGGCGGCCTTCACCTACCTGGGCTACTCCCTGTTTGGCGCCAGCCTGGCGCTGTTCGGCTTTGTGTTTGCCGACCGGTTCTGCTCCAGCCTGGACTTTGTGGCGGGCGGCAGCCTGAACTTCCTGGCCCTGAGCGGCCACACTGGTCTGGCGCTGGCAGCGGCCTTCTGCATGCTGCTGGGCTTTGCCGGCAAAGCCGGCCTGCTGCCTCTGCACGCCTGGCTGCCCATCGCCCATCCGGAGGCTCCGGCCCCGGCCTCGGCGGTGCTGAGCGGCGTGATCACCAAGGGCGGCGTGCTGGGTATCATCCGGGTGGCCTACTATGTGTTCGGCACCGAGTTCCTGCGTGGCACCTGGGTGCAGACCACCCTGCTGGTGCTGGCGCTGTGCACCATCTTTATGGGCAGCATGCTGGCCTATAAAGAGCAGCTGCTCAAGCGGCGGCTGGCCTACTCCACCGTGAGCCAGGTGAGCTATGTACTGTTTGGTTTGTTCCTGTTCTGCGATGCGGGGCTGACCGGCGCGCTGCTGCAGGTAGTCTTCCACGCGCTGGCCAAGGTGTGTCTGTTCCTCTGCGCCGGCGCGCTGATCCACTACACCCATCACACCCGCGTAGACGAGTTCCGGGGCGTGGGCCGGCAGATGCCCTGGGTGATGTGGTGCTTCGCGCTGGCGGGTCTGTCCCTGGTGGGCATTCCCCCGCTGGGCGGTTTTGTGAGCAAATGGTATCTGGCCCAGGGCGGCCTTGAGCAGCTGGGCGTTCTGGGCGGGTCCCTGGGCGCGGGCGTGCTGCTGATCAGCGCCCTGCTCACCGCCGGCTATCTGCTGGGCGTGGTGCGGGATGCCTTCTTCCCCGGTGCGGAATACCAGGAGGAAGTTCTGGCGGAAAAGCCCCGCTGGACCATGAAGCTGCCGCTGGCGGTGCTGGCGGCTGCGCTGGTGGTGCTGGGTGTGTGGCCCACCGGGCTTGTTTCCGTGATCGGCGGGTTGGCCGCCGCGATTCTGTAAGGAGGTGGCACAGATATGGAACCCATGATGCTTTTGCTGCCTGTGCTGCTGCCGATCCTGGGCGGTGCGGCGATGTTCGTGCTGCCCGCGCAGAACACCAAGCAGCGGGAAGTGTATGTGCAGCTGTTCACCTGTGCCACCAGCATCCTGGTGGCGGTGCTGCTGTGGAACCGCCCGGACGGCACCGCTTTGGTGCTGGACATGGGCAACGTGCAGCTGGCGCTGCGGCTGGACGGGCTGAGCCTGGTATTTGCCGCCATCGTGGCGGTGCTTTGGCCTCTGGCGGTGCTGTACAGCTTTGAGTACATGCGGCATGAACACGGTGAGAACCGGTTTTTTGCCTTCTTTACCATGACCTACGGTGTGGTGCTGGGCATTGCCTTTGCGGCCAACGCCTTTACCCTCTACCTGTTCTACGAGCTGCTGACCCTGTGTACCCTGCCGCTGGTCATGCACGAGATGGACGGCCAGGGCCGCTTTGCCGGCAAGAAATACCTTGCCTACTCCATGAGCGGCGCCGCGCTGGCCTTCATCTCGATGATCTTCCTGCTGCAGTACGGCAGCCTGGACTTTGTGCTGGGCGGCAGCCTGTCCGCCATCCTGACGGTAGGTAACGAAAACCTGCTGCGCACGGCCTTCGTGCTGGGCTTCTTCGGCTTCGGCGTCAAGGCGGCCATCTGGCCGCTGCACGGCTGGCTGCCCAGCGCCGGCGTGGCCCCCACCCCGGTCACCGCGCTGCTGCACGCCGTGGCGGTGGTCAACGCGGGCGTCTTTGCGATCCTGCGCCTGACCTACTACAGCTACGGCACCGGCTTGCTGCAGGGCAGCTGGGCCCAGTATCTGGTGATGGCCTTTGCCGCGATCACCATCGTCTACGGCAGCGCCATGGCTCTGCGGCTGCAGCATCTGAAGCGCCGGCTGGCCTACTCCACCGTGAGCAACCTGTCCTACATCCTGTTCGGCGCCACCCTCATGAGCCCCGGCGGTCTGGCCGCGGCGCTTTGCCACATGGTGGTGCACAGCTTCGTCAAGATCATCCTGTTCTTCTGCGCGGGCGCACTGCTCTGCCAGACCCACCACAAGGAGTATATCTTTGAGTATGAGGGGCTGGGCAAGCGGATGCCCATCACCTTCGGCGTGTTCACCTTCGCCAGCATGGGCCTGATCGGTCTGCCCATCCTGCCCGGCTTTGCCAGCAAGTGGGCCATTGCCTCCCATGCGGCCATGTACGACAACCCGCTTGCCTGGGCGGGCGTGGCGGCACTGATGATCAGTGCCCTGCTTACCGGCCTGTACCAGATGGGCGTGGTGGTGACCGCTTTCTTCCCCCGGAAGGACTATCAGGAGCCGGAATGGGCCCTGAGCGTTACCGATCCGGGTTGGCGGATGATCGGCAGTCTGCTGGTCCTCTGCGTGCTGGTGCTGGCCCTGGGCCTTGGCTCCGGCTGGCTGTATACCCTTCTGACCCGCGTGGCCGCGGGCCTTGTATAAGAAAGGAGGAGGCGCTGTTATGAGCAATATGTTTGCGATCCTGTGCTTCTTTCTGGTGCTGTTCCCCTTCGCGGCGGGCATCGTCTGCTGGGCGGTGGGGCGCGGCGGCTGTGTGGCCGGCGACCGGCTGGCCCAGCTGAGCAGCGTGCTGGTATTCGTGGGCTGCCTGGCCCTGAGCCAGTGTGTGGGTGGCGCGCTGAGCCTGCCCGGTGTGCTGGGGCTGGGGCTCAGTTTCCAGCTGGACGGTCTGCGGCTGGTGCTCTGCTGCCTGGCCGGGTTCCTCTGGATGATGACCACCCTGTTCACCCCGGAATACCTGGCCGGCAAGGCCCGGAACAACCGCTATTACCTGTTCCTGCTCTTTACCCTGGGCAGCACTCTGGGTGTGTTCCTGTCGGCCGATCTGTACACCACCCTGGTGTTCTTTGAGATCATGAGCCTGTCCAGCTGGGCGCTGGTAGCTCAGAGCGAGACCGCCGCGGCCGTACGCGCCGCGGACAGCTACCTGGCCTTCGCCATCCTGGGCGGCCTGTCCACCCTGATGGGGCTGTTCCTGCTCTATCAGCAGCTGGGTACCCTGACCATCAGCGAACTGGCCGCCGCGGCCGCCGCCCTTTCCGACAAGCGGCTGCTGTATGTGGCCGGCGCTTTCACGGCGGGCGGTTTTGCCGCCAAGTCCTGCGTGTTCCTGGTGCACACCTGGCTGCCGGGCGCCTATACCGAGGCGCCCACCCCCGCCACGGCCCTGCTCAGCGGCATCATCACCAAGGCCGGCATCTTCGGTCTGTTCGCGCTGAGCGGCCAGCTGTTCCTGCATGACGCGGGCTGGGGTCTGGCCGTGCTGCTGTTCGCGGTGGCCACCATGGTGGTGGGCGCGCTGCTGGCGCTGTTCAGCACCGAACTCAAGCGCACTCTGGCCTACTCCTCCATGAGCCAGATCGGCTTTATCCTGGTGGGTGCCGGCATGCAGGGCCTGCTGGGCGAGGAGAAAGGTATGGCCGTTTGGGGCAGCGTGCTGCATGTGATGAACCACTCCCTCATCAAGCTGTGTCTGTTCCTTGTGGCCGGCGTGGTGGTGATGAACCTGCATGCGGTCAGCCTGAACGATGTGCGCGGTTTTGGCCGCGGCAAGCCGGTGCTGATGATCGCCTTCCTGCTGGGGGCGCTGGGCATCGGCGGCGTGCCGGGCTTCAGCGGCTACATCAGCAAGACCCTGCTGCACGAGAGCATCGTGGAGTACATCGGGGTGCTGGAGACCGCCGGGCAGAACGCCGGGCTTTTCCACGGGATCGAGTGGGTCTTTCTGGCTTCGGGCGGCCTGACCGTGGCTTACATGACCAAGCTGTTCGTGACCCTCTTTGTATGCAAGCACCCCACCCGTCAGGCGGAATTTGACGCGCTGAACGGCCATTACATGAGCAAGCTGGCCACCGTGGTGGTGGCGGTGAGCGCGCTGCCCATGCTGGTGCTGGGTGTTCTGCCCCACTACACCATGGACAAGGTGGCTGCTTTGAGCCAGAGTTTCTTCGGCAGCGAAGGCCCGGAGCACACCGTTGCCTACTTCTCCCTGACAAACCTGCAGGGCGCCGCCATCAGCCTCATCATTGGTGCGGTGGTCTACCTTCTGGTGGTGCGCGGTCTGGTCTTTACCGGCAATGAGTACCGCTACCGCCTGCCCCGCTGGCTGGACCTGGAAGAAAAGGTCTACCGGCCGCTGGTGCTGGGGCTGTTGCCGTTCCTTGGCGCGCTGATCGCCCGTGTGGCGGGCAGCATCATGGAGTGGTTTATCGCCCTGTGCAACGGCGTGCTGATGTGGCGTGCTACCCCCACCATCACCCCCCGCAGCGACGATACCTTCTGCGCCTATGAACCCCATAACTGCCGGATGCCCAGTTTCACCTCCAGCCTGTCCTTCGGGCTGATGCTGTTTGGTCTGGGCCTGGTATCCATCCTGGTGTATCTGCTCTTCCTTTGATCGCCGGGGCCTCCCATGCAACAAACCGCGGCCCCCGCATCGGTGATTCCGACGCGGGGGCCGCGGTTTTTGTCGTTCATTCTTCCGGCAGCCGGGCGATCCGGGGGTCGGTGTAGTCGGCGATGACCGGAAGTTCCGGGAAGGCTGCGGCCAGCTGGGCTCGGCCGGCGGCGGTCTCGCCAATGCCGATCACCTGCCCGGCCCCGGCCGCCAGCGCGGCCTGCACGCCGGCGGGCGCGTCCTCCACCACCAGGCAGCGGGCCGGGTCAGCGCCCAGCCGTTCCATAGCCAGCCGGTAGATGGCCGGATCGGGCTTGCCGGGCAGGTTTGGCCCGGTAAAGATCACCCGCTCCGGGGAAAACCAGCGGGCCAGGCCCAGCCGGGAAAAGTAAAACTCCACATTGGGCCGGGTGGAACTGGTGGCGATGGCAAACGGTATCCCCCGGGCGGCCAGCCGGTCCAGCAGAGCCGGGGCGCCCTCCACCAACCGGTAGGCGTCGCCCGCCCGGCGGCAGAGCTGCCGATAGAGGTCCTCCTTGGCCTCCCCTTCCGCGTCCGCCTCCTGCTGTGTGGGGCAGCGGCCCAGCAGGTAGGCCAGGATGTCCCGGTTGGCACGGCCGTGTACATGGGCCAGGAACTCCTCACGGGGCACCACACGCCCCAGGCGGGCCTCCATATAACGATTCCAGGCTTGCTCGTGATAGATCGAATCAAAGACTAATGTGCCATTAAAATCAAAAATCCAGGCGCTGGGACGGGTCATGTTTTTCCTCCGTACAGTTCATAGTAAAAGGCGTACTGCTGCAGCACCCCCGCAAAGCCCTTGTACCGCCGCATCGGGAACCCCCGTTTGTAGTGGGCCTGGAGCATCTGGCGGATGTGGGTATCCACGGGAAAGGCGTCCAGCTGGTGCAGCCCGAACAGACAGATGCAGTCGGCCACCTTGTTGCCCACCCCCGGCAGGGTGACCAGCGCGGCATGAGCCTTCTTGTAAGGCAGGGTGGCCAGAGCGGCCAGGTCCGGCTCCCCGGCGGCCACCCGGGCGGCCGCCGCCCGCAGATAGGGGGCCCGGTAGCCCAGCCCCAGCGCCCGCAGGTCCGCTTCCGACGCGGCGGCCAGGGAGGCAGGGGTGGGGATATCGTACCAAGTCCGCCCCTGCCGATCGGAAAAGGGCGCGCCGTAGGCCCGGCAAACCGCCTCCAGATTGCGGGTGATACGGGGAATGTTGCTCTGCTGGGACAGGATAAAAGCCACCGTGGTCTCCCAGGGGGCCTGGCGCAGAATGCGCACCCCTTCCGCGCTGGCCACAGCCGCGGTCAGATAGGCGTCCCGGGGGTTGATGGCGGCGGCGAAGGCCGCATAATCGGTGTCCAGATCAAAATAGGGCCGCCAGACCGTCTCCCATTCCTCCGGCTCGCAGTCAAACCGGTACCCGTCCCCATCCGGATAGACACAGAGACGGCGGCCCAGCGCGGTGAGGCCCCAGCCGCCGCCCTCCAGCGGCGCAAAACGGAAACACTGCCCTGACCGGGCGATGCGGGCCGGGTCAAACCAGGAAAGCTGCGGCCGGATCACGATTTCCTCTCCTTTTTCTCTGGCGGATTGTTCACGATGGTGGTCACCCGGGCGTCCCGGGGACTCTCCGCCATCGAAACCAGATACTTGTAAATTTGCAGCTTGTTCTCCTCATACAGGCCCAGGGATTCATACAGATCCTTGTAATAGGCAAAAAGCGCCGTACGGGTAGCAATCATATTGCGGATATTCAGCCGGGAATGGCAGATGCTCTGGGGATTTTGCACATAGTAATAGATCGGGGTGGCCAGGGCATAAAATTGCTCGGCGTAGCGGATGTATTCCAGATTGAACAGCAGGTCCTCGCTCCATTCCAGTTCCTCGCTGCACTGGATGTTGTGGGCCTGCACCAGTTCCCGCCGGTAAAGCTTGTTCCACATGACCCCGTAATAGAAGCTGGCCGGTTCCTCCATCAGGTGGCGGGCAAACTGCAGCTTGTCCAGGGGGCCTTCTTCCAGAAAGCCGAAGGTAATGGTGATCTGGCGGGTGGCAGGGGGCTGGCCGGGCAGCGCGGGCAGCTTCACCGTCTCCACCCGGTGGTAGTGGGCGATGACCATATCCGCGTTGTACCGTTCCGCCTTGTCCACCAGCAGGGCGGTGGCGTTGGGGTCCAGATAATCGTCGCTGTCGGCAAACTGCAGGTATTTGCCCTCGGCCAGTTTCAGGCCCAGGTTTCGGGTGGCGGATACGCCGCTGTTGGCCTTGTCCACCAGCAGGATGCGTTTATCCACCTGGGCGTACATACGGCAGACCTCCAGGCTCACGTCCTTACTGCCGTCGTTGAGCACGATGATCTGCAGATGGGGGTAGGTCTGGCGGCGGATACTCTCGATGCACCGGGCAATGTGATTTTTGGCATTGTACACCGGCACAATGATGCTCACCAGGGGCTGCTGCGTTTCCATGGACAGGGCTCCTTTCCCGCACGGGGGTTGCAAAATCCCCCGCGCCCTTTTATAGTTATGATAGTACAAATCTGCTGCGGACGCAACGGTGCGCGGCGGGGAGGGAGAGGGAAATCTATGAAGATCCAAACGGCAGCCCTGATCGGTCTGGGCGCGCTGGGTATCACCTTTGGCCAGCGGCTGAACGCCTGCCTGCCCCAGGGCAATTTTGTTGTGATCGCGGACAAGGCGCGGGCCGACCGGTACCGGCGCACCGGCGTACGGGCCAACGGGGCATTGTGTGATTTTGTTTATGCCGATCCGGCGCAGGGCAAACCGGCGGATCTGGTGATCGTGGCCACCAAATCTCTGGCGCTGGAGGAGGCCATGGACCAGATGGAGGCCTTTGTGGGGCCGGATACCGTGCTGCTGAGCCTGATCAACGGCATCACCAGCGAGGAGATCCTGGAGACCCGCTGGCCGGGGCAGGCGCTGCTCTGCGTGGCGCTGAACACCGACGCCACCCGGGTGGGCCAGGATGTGACCTTTACGGCGCCGGGTGTGTTGCAGATCGGCGAACGGAACGGCAGCGCCAGCCCCCGGCTGGCGGCGGTTGAGGAACTGCTGCAAAAGGCAGGCATCGCCTGCGAGGTGTACCCGGACATGGTGTACCGGCAGTGGAACAAACTGATGGTGAATGTGGGGCTGAATCAGGTAACGGCGGTGTACGACGTGCCCTACGGCGGCGTATACGCCCCTGGCGAAGCCCATGATGTGATGCTGGCCGCCATGCGGGAGGTGGTTGCGGTGAGCCAAAAGACAGGCGTATGCCTGCGGCAGGACGCGCCCGAGCGGTGGCTGGCCGCCACCGAACATGCCTTCGCGCCCGATGCGATGCCCAGTATGCGGCAGGATACCCTGGCCCACCGGCGCACGGAGAAGGAATTGTTCAGCGGCACCATCTGCCGCCTGGGCCGGCAGCACGGTGTGCCTACCCCCGTGAACGACCGGCTGTACGCTGAACTGTGCCGGATCGAGGACAGCTGGAACTGAAAATCCCCGGCGGGGCCTGTGTCCCGCCGGGGATTTTATATACGCGGAGGGCGCTGCCATGCGGCAGCGCCCTCCGGTTTTATTGGAAGGATCGTCGATTACAGTTCGGCGAAGTACTTGATGGTGCGGACCATCTGGCTGGTGTAGCTGTTCTCGTTGTCGTACCAGGACACGACCTGCACCTGATAGGTGTCGTCGTCGATCTTGGTGACCATGGTCTGGGTAGCGTCAAACAGGCTGCCGTAGCGCATGCCGATCACGTCGCTGGAGACGATCAGGTCCTCGTTGTAGCCGTAACTCTCGGAAGCAGCGGCCTTCATGGCGGCGTTGATGCTCTCCTTGGTCACGTCCTTGCCCTTGACGACGGCCACCAGGATGGTGGTGGAGCCGGTGGGAACAGGCACGCGCTGGGCAGAACCGATCAGCTTGCCGTTCAGCTCGGGGATGACCAGGCCGATGGCCTTGGCAGCGCCGGTGCTGTTGGGCACGATGTTGGCGGCGCCGGCACGGGCACGACGCAGGTCGCCCTTGCGATGGGGGCCGTCCAGGATCATCTGGTCGCCGGTGTAGGCGTGCACGGTGGTCATGATGCCGCTCTGGATGGGATAGGTGTCGTTCAGGGCCTTGGCCATGGGAGCCAGGCAGTTGGTGGTGCAGGAAGCCGCGCTGATGATCTGATCCTCAGCGGTCAGGGTCTTTTCGTTGACGCTGAACACGACGGTCTTCAGGTCGTTGCCGGCAGGAGCGGAGATAACGACCTTCTTGGCGCCGGCCTCAATGTGAGCCATGCTCTTGGCCTTGCTGGTGTAGAAGCCGGTGCACTCCAGCACCACGTCGATGCCCAGCTCGCCCCAGGGGCACTCTTTGGCGTCCTTGATGGCGTAGATGGTGATCTTCTTGCCGTCGACGGTGATGTAGTTTTCACCAGCCTCAACGGTGTGGCCGGCGTAACGGCCCTGGGCGGTGTCGTACTTCAGCAGATGAGCCAGCATCTCGGGGCTGGTCAGATCGTTGATCGCCACCACTTCGTAACCCTCAGCGCCGAACATCTGGCGGAAAGCCAGACGGCCGATACGGCCAAAACCATTGATTGCAACTTTAACAGCCATTGTCTAATCCTCCCAAAACAAAATTTTGTTGGTGTCATCATTGTACCCCAAAACGGGACAAACTGCAATAGTTTGATAAATAATTAACAGTATTGATGGAAAATGCTGCCCCCGGCGCGCCCTTTTTGGATTTTTTGCACACACCGGCGGCAGACTATAGGGTAAACCGCGCCGCGGACGGCTGAAAAAAGGCGCTGCGGCGGCATTTTGCAAAAGAAGGAGCGATCGGCAGGAGTGGAACACGCGTCTGTATATGGTGGCTGCCCGGCGCCGGTGAGCCGGCGGATGGCGGCGGCGGTGCGGGGGCCTCTGGGGCGGGTCATGCCCGCTCTGACCGCCCTGCCGGAATCCGGGCGGGCCTCGCTGCGCGGCGGGTACCAGCTGCTGCGCTGCGCCGAAAATCTGGAACTCTACGCGGCGCTGCAGCGTCCCGCGCCGGGGGCGGGTCCGCTGGATCTGGGCGCTTTGACCGCCAGCCTGCTCGCCGCCGCGCGGGAGGTCTGCCCCGGCCGGCCGGAACGGCTGCGGGGTGGCGGCGGGCCGGTGCCGCTGCCCGTGGTGTGCCACTCCCGCGGGCTTACGGCGGTGATTTTGAATCTGCTGGCCAACAGCTTGCTTTACGCGGGCCCCGCCGCCGCCATCCGCCTGGAAGCCTGGCGGCAGGGCGGCAGAGCCGTGGTTCGGGTGCGGGATGACGGGCATGGCATGAGCGCGGCGGTACAGCTGCGGGCCTGCGCCCCCTTTTTCAGCGCCGGCGGGCCGGACGGCGGCGCGGGGCTGGGCCTGGGGCTGACCCTGGCCGCCCTGCTGGCCCGGCAGGCAGGCGGCGTGTTTGCGCTGGAGAGCCGGCCGGGAAAAGGCGCCTCCGCCACCCTGGCACTTCCGCTCTGCCCGGCGGCCAGCCTGCCCGCGCCTCCCACCGCCGCCTCCCTGCTGGAAGACCGGTACAGCCCGGTGTATGTGCAGCTTTGTCAGAGCTGCATCTTGCCTGGCTGAATCTTTTGTGCTATGCTGGACGGGAACGTGCGCAGACAGAAAGCGGGGACCGTCATGGACAAAAAAGTATGTATCATCTATACCGGAGGCACCATCGGAATGGCCTCCACCAGCCAGGGATACGCCCCCGCGCCGGGCATCCTGCAACAGGCGCTGGACACCGCCGCCGAACTGCGCAGCCCGGAAATGCCCGCCTGGGAACTGCTGACCCTGGACCCGCTGCTGGATTCCTCGGACATGACGGTGGACGAATGGAACCGGATCGGCGAGGTGATCTGCCGGGAATACGCCCGGTTCGACGGATTCGTGGTGCTGCATGGTACCGACACCATGGCCTACACCGCCTCGGCCCTGAGTTTTATGCTGGAGGGACTGGACAAGCCGGTGGTTCTCACCGGCAGCCAGATCCCGCTGTGCCGGGTGCGCAGCGACGGGTGGGACAACCTGTCCGCCGCGCTGCTGATCGCCGGCGAAGGGATAGCCCGTGAGGTGTGCCTGTACTTCGGCGGGCGGCTGCTGCGGGGCAACCGGGCCGCCAAGCTGTCGGCCGACGGGCTGCAGGCCTTCGACAGCCCCAACTATCCCCCCCTGGCCACCGCCGGGGTGGATATCCGGTATGACCGGGCCGCCCTGGCCCGTCCGGCCCAGCCCGGGCCGCTGCGGCTGACCCGGCTGCGGCACACCCCCATCGGGGTGCTCAAGGTGTTTCCCGGTATCCAGTTCGAACTGTTCGCCTCCATCGTGACCGAAAAGCTGCGGGGGCTGGTGCTGGAGACCTTTGGCGCGGGCAATATCCCCGGCGCGGGCAGCGGGTTGCTGCCGCTGCTGGAAAAGGCCCGCCGCCACGGCGCGATCCTGACGGTGTGCAGCCAATGCACCCAGGGAGCGGTGCATCTGGGCACTTATGCCTCCTCCAGCGCGCTGAAAGCCGCCGGGGCGGTGAGCGGGCTGGACATGACCACCGAGGCCGCCGTGGCCAAACTGTACTACCTGTTCAGCCTGGAACTCTCTCCCGACGAGATCAAGCACTGGATGGAACAGGATCTGCGGGGCGAGTTGACCGAGGCCTGAATCCTACATACAAAACCGCCCTGTCCCGTACTGTGGGGCAGGGCGGTTTTTCATCGTTTTGTCTTGCGGCGGCCTGGTTCGGCGCCCAGTTCCAGTTTGAAGCAGTCCCCCATGCGGATGCACTTTTTTGGGCAGGCGCGGCGGGCCATATACTCGCAGCAGCCCGCCTCCTTATAGGCCCGGGTACAGACCACCCGGCCGGCGGCGGACCGCACCAGCGCAGCCCGCACCCCCCAGCCCTTGCGGTACCCGTTGGAGACGATCAGATAGCCGGCGGCGGGCAGCAGCATGGCCCGGGCCCCGTGGGCGGGGGCCTGCACCGCCTTGTACCGCTGTTCCAGCAGGCCGCTGCGCCGCAGCTCGTCCAATACCTCCTGGTCCACATCGCCGGTGAGCAGCAGCCGGTCGTCCAGCGCGCAGACCAGGCTCCCCTCATCCAGCCGGTTTTGCCAGGCCTGACGCCGCGCCGCGGCATATTTTTCCAGCAAGGCCGCCAGTTCCGGCCGCTGCCCCGCCTGTGCCTGTACCGCCTCCCGCAGCGGCAGCAGCGCCGCCATGGCTTCGGTGAGCGCCTCGGCGGCGGGGCGGCAGTTCTCCGCTTCCTTTGCCCCCTCCTGCGCCAGGGATTCCAGGCAGGCGGCAAACGCGCCCGCCAGCTGCTGGCACCGGGCCCAGCCGCCCGGCTGGATCTGGTTTACCGCCCGGCGAACCGCGTACTCCAGATCGATCTGCTCCGGCTCTGCCCCCATCCACTGGGGGCAGACACAGCCGGCAGGCTCGCTCTTAAACAGGGTAAGCTGCTCGGCGGCCGGGGCGCAAGGCCAAAGCACCTTCAACGCCTGACCGGCAAACCGGATCGTCTGCCCCTGCCGGCGCAGCAATACCTGCCCGCAGACCTGGGGCAGCCTGGCCAGCAACGCGGCGCCGTCCCGGGCGGCGTGCCAGCCCCAGCTGCCCGACGGAGCGGTCAGGGCCAGGGTTGCCAGCGCATGGGCAGCGTCCCCCCGCTGCTGGTACAGGCTGTGGGGCAGGTAGACCCGCTGCACCACGCGGGCGCCTTTCAGGTGAAGAAAGCCGTTGAACCGGTCCGGATCAAACCGGGTAATGAGCAGATCGGCCACGGGGCCGTCCGCCAGTTCCTCCCGGATGGCGGCCCAGGCGTAGGCCGAGGCGCTGCGCCCATGGCGGGCACTGGCCCGCCGGTTGGTGCGGCTGCCGCAATCGGCGATGAGCAAAGCCCGCCCTTGCCGCAGAACGCAACAATCGCCATAGCCCATGGGTTTTACAATCAGCTGCATGGGGCCTTCCTTTCTGTCGGGCGGACGGCCCGCATATTCCTGGTCGTACGATAGCGCGGCACGGCCGCGCAAAGAGATATCGGTATGATTATACCACATTCCCGATCCGTCGAAAAGTGGCGGGGCTTGCGCGAACTCGGCGGTACAGGGTATAATGGGAAACAAACCGTGAAAAGATCGGAGGCTGGGCGCGATGGTAAAGCGATACGCGGCAATGGTGGCCGTGTTGTTTGTGGTGCTGGCTCTTGTATGGGGCTGGATGTTCTGGGAAAAGGCACAGCGGGATCAGGCCGAGGCGTTTGCGCAGCCGCTTTGGGAACATCCGCTGCCCGCCGGCATGAGCCTGGTAGTGGCGGACGCGGACAAATCGGACGATGGGTCAACCATCGGCGCACTGCTGCTGCGAGGGACGACCGACAAGGAAAGCCTGCTGGACTTTTATCGGGACGGCGACTACGCCCCCGCCCGGGAGGGCGAGACGGTGACCCTGGATGTGCGCGAAGCGGACGAGGGTTCTCTGGATGCGCTGCGCCAGGCCGGGCTGTACGAGGAAGGACAGGATTACTGGTTTGTATATGTGACCAGCGCGCCCTGAACCGCCCCGCAAGATCATCCGACAAAAGCCGCATACCCGCCGGGCGGGTATGCGGCTTTTTGATGCGTGTGGGCGGATTCAGGCCGCGGGGGCCTGCGCCGTGGAGGCCGGCGACGGCGAAGGCGACGCCGGTTGGGCGGGGGCCTCAGCGGAAGGCGACGCCGGTTGGGCGGAGGTCTCCGCAGAAGGCGACGGGGCGGCGGCCGGCGTTGGGGAGGGTTCAGGGGTCGGCTCTGGCGTGGGCACCGGGGTGGGGATCGGCGCCGGCGCGGCGGGAAGCTCCACCGGCGCACCGTCCATGGTCAGCTGAACGGCCTGGCCGGCAAAACCGCCGTAGATCCCCATATAGGTGCGGCCCGGATTGACCTGCACCGGATCGCCCGCCTCATCATACAGATACAGGGCGGCGGTGGGTTCCCCTTTCTGCCACCGAACCGCTCGCCAGCCGCCCCCGGTCAGATACAGGCCGGTGCCCTGCGTCAGATCGTAGTCGCGGGTATAACCGTCATCCTTAACGCCGGCGCTGCAATACAGCACCAGCACATTGGTAAAACTGAGCTGGGCGCCGGTATCGGCGTCCACCTGGGCGCTGCCGTCGCTGTTGAATTTGAGATATGCCCCCGCCTGCGCCGACCAGTCCAGCCGGGCAAGCGCGCCTTCCGCATACTGGATGGTCAGGCTTTGCGCGGCGGCGGCATTGGCAGGCGTTTCCGCAGCTGCGGCAAAGTTGAAAACGCCGGGCACCACGCCCTCCTGGGGCACACCGGTGGAGGTCAGGCCGTTGTTCAGCGTCTCCTGGCGGGTATACCAGCACAGTTCATCGCTGACCGCGGCGTTCCGGTCCCAGTCCATGTCAAACACCGAGACCCCCACATACCAGCCGTTGATATCCTGATAGGCGTATTGATTCAACAGGTTCCAGGCATAGTTGTTCCCGCCGATATGCACCGGGATCGCATTGCCGCCCATGGCAAACTGCAGCAGTGTATCCCGCGCGGGGCCTATCGGGCCCACCTTGGGCAGGGCCGTCTCGCCGGAGAACAGACCGGTCTGCCAGGTGGTGTTCCCCTCGGTCAGGCATTCGATCAGGACCTGGGCGGAACCAATGCCCCATTGCGGCAGCGCGGCGGGCGAATTGTAAAAGGTGACCGCATAAGGGCGCCGGGTGCATACGCCGTCTCGGGAGGCGCCGGTGAGCGGGTCCGTCGGCACCGAGGGAGGAACGGCGGCCGGCGCGGCGCTGGGTGTGGCCGGCACCGGCGAGGCCGAGGGTTCCGGCCCTGTTTCGCCGTTCTGCCAGAACATGCAGCCGGTCAGCAGGCATACGCAGAGCAGCGCGGTCAAAAGCAGTTGGATGGAATGTTTCACGGAGCAAATTCCCCCTTTTCCCTTATGCGGGACCAAATTTCACAGACCGTTCCCTCCCGGCCCGGAGTGAAACACAGAGCCCGTCCCGTCAGGGACAGGCTCTGTGCGCATACAAAACCGCGATCCCGGCCGCCCGTAAAAGCGGACCGATCAGCCCTGCGCGGTAGGCAGAGCCTCGCAGATAAAGTTGTTGTACTCGTCCAGGTCCACCACGGCCAGGTAGGTCTTGCCGCAGTTGATCTCATAGGGCGTTTCACCGTCCATCTGAACCAGGCGCAGCGCCTGCTCCGGCACACCCTTGACCCAGCGGATCCGCTCGGCCTGGCCACCGTAGATGTAGTAGCCATAACCGCCAAAGTCATAATCCACGTCCTGCAGGTCCTTCTCGGCGTACTGGGGATAGGCGTGAATGTCGGTGAACAGCACCACCACATTGTCAAAGGCCAGCTGCTGTTCATTGTTCTGGTCCACGGTGTCCAGATAGCCGGTTTTGCTGCCGTAATACTGGCTCATATAATACAGGTTCAGGCTGCTGTCATAGGTCAGGCGGGTGCGGTAGCTGCTGGAGTGCTGCACCGTCACCTGCTGGGCCACGCTCACCTCGCTGCCGGACAGCTGGCGGGCGGGCTCCCGGTAGTCCACAAAGTTGAAGAAGGTGGACTCGCCGTAATCCCGGTAGGTATCCACACCCTGATTGGTGATGAACTCAGCCAGATGCTCGCCGTCGGTGTACTCGGTGTGCTCGGTGGCCAGGTTGGTCTTGCCGGCCCAGTTGTACCGGCCCGGCTCACGCCAGGCAAAGCTGCCCACCTGCTTCAGGTTGAACTCGTCGTAATGATAGTCGCGGACCATATAGTCCACCACCACGCTCTGGCCGTCGTGCACATAGAGCATCTGCCAGGGCATGATCAGCTTGAGGTACTGGTCCCGGGCGGAACGGATCGGCCCGATCTTGCCCAGGTCAGACCAATCGTCAAAGATGCCCATCAGGCGGGTGATGCCGCCCTCGACCTTGATCTCCACCACGATCTCCGCGTCGGACAGGCCGTTCTGCGGCCGGGCGTCGATCAGATTGTTGAACATGATGGCAACGGCGCGCTGGTTGTCGGGATAGCCGGAATCCTTCTCATAGCCGGTCAGCAGCTGAGCGTTGTAGGGTTCCGGAGTAGGCTCCGGCGTGGCTTCCGGCTCAGTGGTGGAGGGGCCGGTCGTGCCGCCGCTCACGGCGGTATTGTCAGGCTCTTTGCCGCAGGCGGCCAACAGGCCGGCGGCCAGCACGAGGATCAGGATCAGACAAAGCAAGCGTTTCATGGTCATTCCTCACAATGATAAATTATTTTTCCGCACGCCGGGATCCGGCGGCATATTGAACTTCTTGCGCCCTGCGGGCCGTAACGTCCCTTCCTTTCTATTTTACACGGCAGGGCCGGGACTTGTAAAGATTAAATTCCTGCCAGCATGCGTCTTTATTCGACCGGCTGCCCATTGATGCGGAAATGTTCAAACTGATCCAGGCCCACCATCGCGATATAGCTTTGGCCGGGATTGACAAGAACATCCTCCTCGG
Organism: uncultured Gemmiger sp.; assembly: GCA_949295035.1. Lineage (GTDB taxonomy): Bacteria > Bacillota > Clostridia > Oscillospirales > Ruminococcaceae > Gemmiger_A. The sequence continues at coordinate 2,566 of CASFJO010000006.1, read as the reverse complement.
TTCCGTCCAGCAGCAGGATCCGCAGCGGTGACGAGGCCGCCCCTTTCATCCAGCGGACCCGTTCATAGCGGCCGCCGCAGAAATAGTACCCGTATCCCTGGCCGGAAAGATCGACCTGACTGAGGACTCCGTCCGGATAGCGGGTGATCTCAGTGAACAGAATAAACAGGTTGTCCGCCTGATACTGGGCGCCGCCGGCAGCCTCATCGACCTGGGGTTCGCCAAACTCCCATTTGGCATAGCGGCCGGTGGTCTCATCGTAGCGGAACTCACAATCCGTATAGCCGGAAAACCGCAGATAGATCTGGCCGGCCTCGCCGCCCTCCAGCACCCGGGCAGGCTGATCGGCCGCCACAAAGCGGAATGCCTGGGGCATCTCGTAGGCAAAATCGGTGTCCAGGCCGAATTTCTCCAGCGCCGCGGCCAAGGTGGGGCCGTCGGTGTAGACGCAGTAGTCCTGGTCCATGGTCTTGCGGCGCTCCTGATCGATCCAGTAGAAATTCCGGTATTTGCCGTCCAGAGAACGGTATCCCGGGCAATGGAACACATCCAGCAGGGCGTTGGCATAGGTGGAGCCGCCGATATGCGCATACAGGCATTCCAGCGGCAGCATCATCTGGACATGCTGGTCCCGGGCTGAGCGGATGGGGCCTACCACCGGCATGGCGGCATAATCCCGATACACCGCCATCAGCCGCGTCACCCCGCCCTCCGTGATCATTTCATACAGCAGATCCGCGCTGTTGATACCGCTTTGAGGCAACGCGCCCTTCACATTGTTGATCATGACCGCCACGCTCCGCTTGCCCGCCGGGTAGTTTTCCCCCTGCGGCAAACCGGTATAGGGATCGATGCCTTCCAGCGTTTCGTAGGTCAGCTGCGCCGGTTCGTCCGCCGCCGGGGGGCGGGTCGCGGAAGGGGGCGCCGCGGGCCGGGTCGCTTCGCTCTCGGGCGCGCATGCCGCCAGCAGGCACATCCCCATGCAGAGCACGCTCAACAGCCAGGTCGGTCGTTTCATGGGCCGCCTCCTTTTCGTCCAGGCAATCCAAAAACGGATTGATTACTATCATCATACTCACTTTTTCCCTTTTTGTAAACACTTTGTAATTTATTCCGCAGGATTTTCCCATAAAATTTGCACTGTATATGATCATTTTTTTGCGTTTTGCCTGATTTGACGTGATTGCCGGATTATAGTATAATAAGACACGCTACAGCGAGGTGTAGCGCAGTTGGTAGCGCGCTTGGTTTGGGAGGATACGCCCGGGCAGTCCCACAACTTCATATCGGGGTGTTGCGCAGTTGGTAGCGCGCCTGCTTTGGGAGCAGGAGGCCCGGGGTTCGAGTCCCCGCACTCCGACCAAATTTTGCAGAAAAGCCGCCTAAACAGGCGGTTTTTCTGCATTTTAAGTTTGATTTTTGTGGTTTTGGAGATTGCTGTTTTGCGGCGGTTTCAGTGGTGGAACAGCGGTCGGGGGATGAGTGAGCGCAGCCGCCGAAACCGCCAAATCCCTAACCCATCCCTAACGGGGAAACTTCCGCATTTTCTCCGTTTCTATCGGTGCCGTTGTCGGCCACTCCTGATTGTATGTCTACGCTGCGTAGGTCGTGAAGCAGGATTTTTCCTGCTATGAGTCGATCTTTGACCAATCTTAAATTTAATAGAGCGTCCACCAGTATTCAAACAGGCAAGCGATTTGTCAAGGGTTTTTCCCCCTGAAAAGCACACATTTTGAAAGAGAGGGGCTTAAGCCCCGGCCACCATAAAGCACTGAAGCTGGGAGCCGTCAAGGGTGCCGTAGGCAAGGCGTAGCCGATCCCTTGACGGCTCCCAGCTTCGGTGCTACCAGCAGGGCGTGGGCCCGCTGGAGCGTCCCCCTCGGAGAGCGCACGGCTGCCGTCAGGCAGTACCACCGCCCGCTTGCGGGTGGTGAGTAAGTGCGCCCTTGGTATAATTACTTTCTGGGCAAGGACAACTTGAAAGCGATTTCCTTTATGTGTTATAATAAGAACAGACAGGGCAACAAATCAGAAGTTGTGGAGGCGGCCATTTATGAAAAATAAAATTTTCAAATATATTGGATTGGAAGTTCTTTTATTGCTTGCTTTGATTCTATGTGGAACTATTGTTGTAAAAATATTCAATGTTGCGCTGAAATTGCAGTTTGAAAGCATAGGGACTACAGGGTTTATCGCAGGATTATGCGCTTGGCTTATATTGTTGATTGGCTGGGGCATAAAAGCAGCTAAAACAAAAAGGAACAAGTAACTTCCCATTTGTCGGGGGCCGAATAAGATGGGGCATGGCGCTTCCCGTAGCGCCATGCCCCGTTGCATATATGACTTCTTTTCCTCTGCTGGTTATCACTTTTGCCACAAATGAACCGTCAGCCGATGTAATGCAGTAGGTAGCGTAAACCACCCTTTATACAGTAACTCCCACTTTGCGATACTGGTTGCCCTTCTTCGATAGGCCGAAATACTTACGGACTTTTCGATTGGATCTTCGCTTCAGGTACTGTTGACGATCGCTGGACTTCATATACTGAATGTGCAGTCCAGAATG
>CASFJO010000005.1 GCA_949295035.1 uncultured Gemmiger sp. | reverse complement strand
TCCCGTGTTGCCCCCGCTACACTAAAACGAAACCTGGCGTTGATTAACGCCAGGCCTCGAAAGGTTCTTAACTTCCATTCTGCCCAGGAATTATGGGACTTTGAACTCAATTCCTGTTGCACTTAGTTTGACAATTCACTCGCATATCGCTCACTCCCCGGCAAACGCCTGCTGCATCTCCTGCAGCAGCTGCTCCCGTTCAAAAGGCTTGTAGATGAATCCCTTCGCGCCGATCTTGCGGGCCTCGTCCACCGCGTCGTCATAGGCCAGGGAAGAAACCATCAGGATGCGCGCTTCAGGGTGGGCGGTCAGGATGGTACGGGCGGTCTCAAGGCCGTCCATCCCGGGCAGAATGATGTCCATCGTGATCAGATCCGGCTGTACCTCCTCATACAGATTCAGCGCCTCCTCGCCGGTCTGGCAGCAGGCCGCCACCTGGTACTCGGTGTCCGACAGAGCATTCTGCAACTGCAGCTGCGCAATACGGGAATCGTCCACGACCATGATTCTTTTTGACATGTTTCTCACTCCTGTTCTGCGTCTTTTGCCCGAAAGCCGGGCGGGGCGGCCCCGCCGGCAAGGATGCGGGCCGTTTTACGAGCGGGGATTTCCGCCGGACGGCGGCCCCATATAGATCAGCTTCATACCTTCGTTCTCAGGGTTGTTGTAGCCGATGCTCCACCGGCTGGCCGCATCGCATTCCGGCAGATAGCGGCCCGGATGGAAGCGGGGGATGCGGAACCGGGAATTGCTGTGCGGCGGCTGAACGATCAGCCGGGCGATCCGGCCGCATACCACATTGAAATACTCGGTGGCCACGTCCTCGATGTCCTGCGCGGTCACCGTGTCCCGGCACATGATGTTCCGTGCCAGCCGGATCAGCAGCGTCGTATCCGCGCAAAGCAGCAGGTCGGCCCGGCATTCCCCCTCCAATACCGTGTGGATGGTGCAGGTATCCTCCGAGAGAGGCTGTTCCGTTTCGGTCAGTTCGATGCCGGCAAACCGCCGGGTGATGTCCTGCATGGACTGGTTCACCGACTGGCGAAACTCACGGGAAGTCCATTCGTTCAATCCATACCTCCTCCTTTTTTGGTCTACAAAAATCCCACCTGGTTGCCCACAAAACCGATGGTGCAGTTTTCCCGCACGCGGTCCACCGACAGAGAACTGCCGCCGATGGTCACCACCGTACCGGGATACACGGTACCGCACACCGCCCGCACCGGATTACCGGCCCGGTCCCGGGCGGGGGAGGGCATGACCTCCAGTTCCTGGTGCGCCTTGTTCAGCTTTGCCTGGGTCACATACTGGTTCATACGCAACTTGGCCAGCTGCGATGCCTGGCCGGGCGAGGCGGGCTGGCTTTCCAGTTCGGCGATCTTTTGGGCGATCCGGTCCAGTTCCTGCTGCAGCTGCATGCTGTCCACCTCCTCGCACGGCAGCCCGCCCAGCAGCAGCTGGGTGGCGCGTTCCGCCTTGGAGCCCACGGTGGAGGCCCGGATCTCCCGGGCGGCCCGGATGGTACCGCCGATCAGCACCCCGCGCCCGCTGCTGGCCTGCACGGTACCGTTGCTGTACACATCGCAATGGATGATGCAGTCGGCCAGGACGTCCTGCCGGGCGTATACGGTACAGTGTTCCAGGTACTTGGCATACAGCTGCTTGTGGGCGTACAGCAGGGCCTGGTCCTGCCCCTGCACCCCGTTGGACACCACGATATGCTCCCCCGCCTCGATGGAGCAGTTCTCCACCGCGCCGTCGATCTGGACGCTGCCGGTCGCCTTGATCGACATGCCGGCGGGCAGATCGCAGTGGATGTGCACGTCGCCCAGAAATTTCACCGCCGAATCGGCGGCCAGGTCCTCTTCCCGCAGATGCAGCACCGCGTTGACATGGAAGTTGCGGCCGGAAAAGACGATATGCCCCTCCCGGTCGGCCACCAGGAACCGGCCGTCCGGCGTGCGATGGGTATTGCGCCCTTCGGGCACCTCCGCCGCCCGGCCCTCCGCCGCGGGCAGGGTCTCGCCGGTCACGGTGCAGCCGGACCGGCCCGGGGTGGGCGGCGTGATCTCACAGATCACGTCCCCCTCGCCGATCTTGCGCACCAGGCTCAGGGTATTGTAATCAACAAAACTCAGCCCTTGCAGCTGCGGGCGGGCGCCCGGATCGCGGGGCACCCGCTCGGTCACCGCGCCGTCCCGCCCGGGGGTGGGCAGGGTGCCCCGCGCCACCGGGAACGGCACAAAATACCGGTTCTCCATCCGGGGGATCTGGCGCAGCAGATTCCAGTCGATGCCGCTGCTCACCCCATGCTCCACCAGCACCCGGTGCAGCTGGGCGGTGGTGAGTTCCACGTCCGAGCCGACCGGCGGAAACAGCAGCAGCCAGGCGGCCATACGATCGGCGGAAAGCAGCACCAGAGAACCCGCCTCCAGCTGTGCGCCGGGGGCCGTGGCCCGTTCCAGGCGGGTGCGGGCCGCGTAGTTGATCAAAAACTGGCACCGGCACATCTCCTGGGCCGGCTCGGCGGCGGGCAGCACGGCGCCCTGCGGCAGCCCGGCCTGAAAATCCAGCCGGACCGGCTCCCGGGCCTGCCGGCCCTGCCAGAGAGCCTGCAGCCCGCTGATCTGGTGGTCGGGCGGAAACTCCAGTTGCCAAGGGTTCTGCCGCCCGGGATCGCCGTTTGCTGTTCTCATCTTTCCCGCTCCCCCCTCCGGGCCGGACCGGCCCGGTTGTTTTGCCGGTTTCTTCCGTCGGATCCCGTACTTCTATATTTTATTTATATATCGACGGGATTTTTCACAAAATTAAGGGCGGCGGAAAAAGTCCCGGCGGTTTGGCGTAAAAGCAAGAATTTTGCAACACATTCCCCGGTCGTGTGTGGTATGATGAAACAAAAGCATCCCGTTCCGAAAGGAGGCCGCCCTATGCCGGACCCATCCATTGATCCCCGTCTTGCCCGATACGCCCGCGCTCCGTGGCAGGACGTATGCCGGGAGATGGCCCTGCCCGAGGGCGGCTTTACCGAGCGGCAGGCCGCCCGGCTGCGCACACGGCGGAGCCGCGCCCCCCGCGGCGCTTTGGGCCTGCGGCTGCGGCGGGCGTTTGTGAACCCCTTCAGCCTGACGCTTCTGGCACTGTGCGCGCTGGCCTGGGGGATCGAGCGGCTGCCGGGAGACGGGTTTTCCCCCAAGGGCGCCGCCCCCCTGATGACCGGGATGCTGCTGCTCAGCGGGCTGGTACGGCTGGCGCTGGAACTGCGCGCCGACCGCCGGGCCGACCGTATCCGGCGGCGCGCGGAACTGACCGTGCCGGTGCTGCGGGACGGCCGCTGGCAGGAGCGGGACGCGGAGGAACTGGTGCCTGGGGACCGGGTACGGCTGCGGGCCGGCGAGGCGGCCCCAGCCACCATCCGGCTGATACAGGCGCGGGATCTGTTCGTCTCCCAATCGCTGCTCACCGGGGAGAGCGCCGCTGTTGAAAAGGCCCCCGATCCCGAGACCGATCCCTCCGCGCGGCCCGCCGCCTGGCGCTGTGTGGTGTGGGCCGGGTCCACCGTGGTTGGCGGCACGGGGGAAGGGATCGTGCTGACCACCCGGCCCGCCGCCTTCCGGGACGCCGCCCCCCGCCGGGACGGCTTTGACCGGGGAGCCCGGGCCATCACCGGGGTATTGCTGCGGTTTTCGGCGGTGCTGGCGCCGGCGGTGTTTGTGCTGAGCGGGCTGGCGAAAGGCCGGTGGGGGGCGGCGGCGGTGCTGGCCTTGTCGGCGGCGGTGGGGCTGATCCCTGAACTGCTGCCCCTGGTGATGACCGCCTGCCTGGCCCGGGGAAGCGCGGCCCTGGCCCGCCGCGGCACCATCGTGAAGGACATTGACGCCATGCAGGCCTTCGGGGGCATGGATCTGCTGTGCGTGGACAAGACCGGCACCCTGACCGGCGACCAGGTGCGGCTGGAATACTACCTGGACCTGCTGGGCAACGAGAGCGCCGAAACGCTGGAGGCCGCCTGGCTGAACAGCCGCTGGCATACCGGGGCCCGCAACCACCTGGACGAAGCGGTGCTGCGGGCGGCCCGCATCCCCGGCCACGGCGCGCGGCTGGCCCGGCTGGAGGCGGATCATCCCTGCCTGGATGAACTGCCCTTCACCTACGGGCGGCGGCTGGCCAGCGTGCTGGTGCGGGACGGCCAGGCCAGCCGTCTGCTGGTGAAAGGGCCGGTGGAGGCGGTTTGTGCCCGATGCGCCCGGGCGGCGTGGCGGGGGCAGACCGTGCCCATGGGCCCGGACAATGAGCGGGACGTGCGGGCCGTGGTGGACGAGATGCGGCGGGACGGCATGAAGGTGCTGGCGGTGGCGGTGCGTTCCATGACCGGCACGACCCTGCGCCCGGAGGACGAGCGGGATCTGACCCTGATCGGATACCTGGCCTTTTTTGATCCCCCGAAAAAGAGCGCCGGGCCCGCCATCGCCCGGCTGCGGGAGATGCGCGTGCCGGTGAAGGTGCTCAGCGGAGACGGCCGGGAGGTGACCGGCGCGGTATGCCGGCGGCTGGGGCTGCCCTGCGAGCGGGTGTACACCGGCGCCGATCTGGCCGCCGCCGGCCCGGACGGGCTGGGCGCCCTGGCCGAGGAGGGCACGGTCTTTGCCGAGCTGGACCCCGGCCAGAAGGCCGATCTGCTGGCGGCTCTGCGGGCCGGAGGCCATACGGTGGGCTACCTGGGGGACGGCATGAACGACCTGCCCGCGCTGCGTCAGGCCGACGTGGGCATCGCGGCGGACGGGGCGGCCCGCTCCGCCCGGGACGCGGCCCAGGTGCTGCTTCTGCACAAAGACCTGAACGTGCTGGCAGACGGGGTTCGTCAGGGCCGGCAGGTATTTGTGAACCTGTCCAAATATCTGCGGATCACCGCCGCCTCCAACTTCGGCAACATCGCGGCGGTGGCGCTGGCCGGCGCCTTTTTGCCCTTTTTCCCGATGGCGTCGGTACAGCTGCTGTTGCTGGGGATGCTGTATGATCTGCTTTGCCTGGCCCTGGCCTGGGACGACGCCGACGAGGAGCAGCTGCGCCAGCCCCGCGGCTGGTCCGGGCGGACGCTGGCGCGGTTTATGGGGGCGTTCGGGCCGGTGAGTTCCGCCTTCGATCTGGCTACCTTCGGCTTTTTGTTTTTTGTTCTCTGCCCGGCGGTGTGCGGCGGGGGATACGGGGCGCTGGACGCGGCCGGCCAGGCGCGCTTTACCGCGCTGTTTCAGACCGGATGGTTTGTGGAATCCCTCTGGACCCAGGTGCTGATCCTGCATCTGCTGCGCACCCCGCGCCTGCCCTTCGTGCAAAGCCGCCCCGCGGCCGGGGTACTGGCGGTGACGGCGGGCGGGCTGGCGCTGTTCACCGCGCTGACCTTTACGCCGCTGGGCGCGCTGGCCGGGATGGCGCCCTTGCCGCCGGCCTACTTTGGCTTTCTGGCGGGGATCGTGGCGCTGTATCTGCTGGCGGTGACCGCGGTGAAGGCGGCTTACATCCGGCGATACCGGGAACTGATATGAAAGGGGGCGGCAAGCCATGGATAAAACGGTGGGATATGCCGGGCTTGACCCGGACCTGGCCGCCCGGCTCTGCCGGACGCTGGCCGACGCGCCGGAGCCCGGGGCCGCGGCGCTGCTGGCCCGGCTGACCGAACTGCGGGAAGGCCGGGCCGCCGCCCTGCTGCTGGAACTGGACGGCGCGCCCGCCGCCGGGGAATCCGTGTTCCGGTGCGGGGAGGTGGAGATCCGCCCCGCGGCCCGGCAGGTACTGCGGGCCGGGCGGGAGATCCCGCTGACCCCCAAAGAGTTCGACATCCTCTGGTTTTTGGCCCGCAACCGGGGCCAGGTGTTCACCAAGGAACAGATCTACCGGGCGGTGTGGGAGGCGGACTATCTGCTGGATGACAGCAACATCATGGCTTTTATCCGCAAACTGCGCAAAAAGCTGGAGCCTGACCCGGACGACCCCGCCTATATCCTTACGATCTGGGGCATCGGGTACAAATTCCGGGAGGAATCCTCCGCCCCGCGGGAAGGCTGACGGAACAAACGGCGGACGCCCTGGCAGGGCGTCCGCCGTTTGTGGTCATACCCGTTTCAAAAAAGAGCGCCGCCGGTCCCCCAGATCGACGCCCCGGGCCATCTCCTCCAGAAATTCCCGGATCCGCTGCCGGTCCGCGGGGGTCATCCGGTCCAGCAGCCGAAAGGCCGGCGCCCATTCCCGGGCCAGCGGCGCGCTGTTCTTTTCGTACAGCGCGCGGCCCGCCTCGCTGGGCAGCAGGATGATCTCCTTGCGGTTGTCCGTGCGCTGGTACCGCTCCACCAGGCCCTTTGCCACCAGCGTTTTCACGTACTTGGAAAAGTTGCTGGCCGGCACCCCCAGTTTCTCCGCCAGGGTGGCCATGTTGAAGTTTTCGCCCTCAAATTCCAGGACGCACTCCAGAGTCTGCCATTCCGGGGGCGAGAGAGCCTCACCGTCGCCGTAGGCCAGGTGTTCGCCCTGGCCGTGCGCGTACAGGTTCGCGTAGCGGATCAACGCCCGCACGATCTCCCGGTTTTCTCCCATCCATTCCAGCTTCATAAGGGTGCACCATCCTGTTTGTACTGGTTTCAGTATACCAGAAACCCCTGCGCAGAGAAAGGGAAATTCTTCCAAAATAAGAATTTTTTTATCAGATCACCAGGAATGCACAAAAGAAAAAGGGAGAGGGCGTCTGGCCCTCTCCCAGAAAGATCCAACCGGTGCGGCCGGCTTACAGCAGGCTGCGGTAGAGCGCGGCGATCTCCTCCACGCTGGTGTCGCGGGGATTGCCGGGACGGCAGGCGTCGGCGTAGGCCGACTCGGACAGGAACGGCACATCCTCTTCCTTGGCGATGGCCTTCAGGTCGGCGGGGATGCCCACGTCGGCGGAGAGCTGCTTCACCGCGTCGATGGCGGCCTTGACATACTCCTCGCGGGTCATCTGATCCACGCCTTCCACGCCCATGGCGCGGGCGATCTCCCGGTATTTCTCCCCGGTGGCGGGGGCGTTGTACTCCATCACGGTGGGCAGCAGGATGGCGTTGGCCACACCGTGGGGGGTGTCATACACCGCGCCCAGGCTGTGCGCCATCGAGTGCACGATGCCCAGGCCCACGTTGGAGAAGCCCTGGCCGGCGATGTACTGGGCCAGCGCCATGCCCTCGCGGCCCTCGGCCGTATTGGCCACCGCGCCGCGCAGATACTTGGAGATCAGCCGGATGGCCTCCAGGTGGAACATGTCGGTCATCTCCCAGGCGGCCTTGGTGATGTAGCCCTCGATGGCGTGGGTCAGCGCGTCCATGCCGGTGGCGGCGGTCAGGCCCTTGGGCATGCTGCTCATCATATCCGGGTCAACCACGGCCACTTCGGGGATGTCGTTGGTGTCCACGCAGACGAACTTGCGCTTCTTCTCCACGTCGGTGATCACGTAGTTGATGGTGACCTCGGCGGCGGTGCCGGCAGTGGTGGGCACCGCGATGGTAAAGACCGCGTGCTTTTTGGTGGGGGCCACCCCCTCCAGGCTGCGCACGTCGGCAAACTCCGGGTTGTTGGCGATGATGCCCACGGCCTTGGCGGTGTCCATGGAGGAGCCGCCGCCGATGGCGATGATGCAGTCGGCGCCGGAGGCGTTGAAGGCGGCCACGCCGCTCTGCACGTTCTGGATGGTGGGGTTGGGCTTGATGTCGCTGTAGACCTCATAGGGGAAGGAGGCCGCGTCCAGCAGGCCGGTGACCTTGGCGGTGACCCCGAACTTGATCAGGTCCGGGTCGGAGCAGACAAAGGCCTTTTTGTAGCCGCGGGCGGTGAGTTCGGGCAGGATGTTTTCGATAGCGCCCTTGCCGTGATAGGAAATGGTGTTCAGCACGATGCGATTGGCCATGATGATCGTCTCCTTTTTGAAGTTTTGGCGGGCGGGCCGCGCCCTCTTTGTTATCAGTATAACGATCTTTTTTGGCGGATTTCAAGTTACAGATCGGCCGGTGTGTCACATCGTATCAAAGTTTTACAAAACAGACACAAACCCACCCGGACACAGCGCAAAGGCCGTGTCCGGGCGGGCGGGTTCAGGCTTCGGGATGCAGCTCCCGCAGCAGGGCTTCCAGGCGGGCGGGCATGGATTCGATGAGAAGTTCCACCATCTGCTGGGGGCTGCGCTTCATGCCGCCCACCGCCCAGCGGGCGGTCATCTCGATGGAACCGCGGCAGTACATCTCCAGCAGAAAGGCGGTGTCCTCGTCCAGGGGGGCGCCGGTCTTGCGGGTGATGATGTCGCTGTAAAAGCGATAGATGAACTCGTAATCGTACCGCATCAGGGAGTTGGCGTCGTCGCTGCCGAAGGCGCAGGCAAAGAAGCTCTGCTCGGCTTGGATGAACCGGAACTTGTTGAGAAGCCCCTCCCGCAGGGTCAGGCTGACCCCCATCTCCCGGAAGGACTGCTCCACCAGCCGCTCAAAGTACCAGTTGACCAGATCGTACTTGTCCAGAAAACAGCGGTAAAAGGTCTGGCGGCTGACCCCGGCGACCTCGGCGATCTGCTTGACGGTGATGCGGTCCAGCGGTTCGCGGCGCACCAGCGTCTTGAGCCCTTCCGCCAGCCGGTACCGGGCGCCGTCCTGCTTTTGCATGCCCATCGCCTCCCCATGTGCGCGTTTTTTTCATTATAGCAGAAACCGGCCGGCAGGAAAACCGCTTTCTCTGGCAAAAGAGGGCTGCCGCGGGATAAACGCAGGGCGGGAAGCCGCCCGAAGCGGGGAAATGCCCACAGAAAAATCGGCCCCGGAAGAAGCGATTCCGCTTGCTTGCAGGGCCGATCTTTGTTTTGGGGCGCGGCGGTTTTACGGCGGCGCCTTGCGATGTTTCCCGCCCAATCAGTCTGCCAGCGCGGCCGCGGCGTTCGCGCCGGCCACCCGCCCGAACACCACCGACTGGCTGTAGCCGCCGGACTGCCAGGTGACCTCGCCGCAGGCGTACAGACCGTTTACCACCGAGCCGTTCTCATACAGCACCCGGGCCTGCTCGTCGCAGGCCACGCCGCCCTTGGTCATGTGCACGGCGCTGGCCGCCTTGCTCACATAGTAGGGCCCCTCGGTCAGGATGGCCCGCTCGGGCACCAGGCCGAAGGCGTCGGCAACGCCGGCTTCGGCGCTGGCGTTGTAGGCCGCGAAGGTGTCCTCCAGGGTGCCGGCGTCGCAGCCGATGACCCGGGCGGCCTCCTCCAGGGTAGCCACCTGGGTAAAGCGGCCCTCCTTGACCTGTTTGCGCACGTTGGCATGGTCGGCCGCCTTCTGGGAGTCCACCACCATCCAGACGCTCTCCTGCTGGCGGATGGGCTCGGCCAGCGCCAGCTCGCTGTTGCGCTCGTTGACGAACCGCTCGCCGTCCTGATTCACCAGCACGGTACCGGCGCCGCTGTTGGTCAGATCGCGGCTGGGCAGCAGGATCAGCGGGATCATGCGGATCTTGCCCATGTTCTCCAGCTTCATGCCGTATTTTTCAAACACCGGCACAAAGTCGCCGGTGGCGCCCATCTGGTTGGAGGTGGCATAGCCCACATAGTCCGGGGCGTACTCTTCCAGCAGATCCTGGTTGCAGGAGAAGCCGCCGGTGGCGATAATGGTCGCGCCGGCCAGGATGCGGTAACTCTCGTTGCGGCTGGTACGCACGCTCACCCCCTTGACCGCGTCATCCTCCATCACCAGGTCGGTGCCGGCGGTGCCGGTGCGGATCTCCACCCCCAGCGCCAGGGCTTGTTTTTCCATCTCCCGCTGGATCATCTGGCCGGCGTAGTTATCCTTGGTGGCCATGTGGTTGCGGCCGCCGTAGTTGTAATCCAGGGTCACGCCGAACCCGCGCAGCCAGGCGTCCATGACCTCCTCGCCGTCGGCCCATACCTGCAGGCGGGCGGGGCTGTCGCCGGCGTCCTTCATGTCCTTGAGGAACTGCTCCTTGCTGTCCTCCACGCCGTTGGCCTTTTGGGCCTCGGAGTTGAACATGTCATAGAAGTTCAGGTCAAATTTGCCGTTGCCGGACAGGATGTCCAGCTTTTCCACCAGCAGCACCCGCAGATCGGGGTTGGTCTCCTTGGCGTTGATGGCCGCCGCCAGGCCGCTGGGGCCGCCCCCCACGATCACCAGGTCGGTGGTCACGTCCTCCAGGGTGACGGCCTCATACTCCTTTTTGTCGTTCATACCGATGGCGGGCGCCTTCAGGCCGGCCTGGGCCATGGCCTGGGCCACGGCGCTCTTGACCGCGTAGGAGGAGAAGGTTGCGCCGGACACGCTGTCCACGTCGGCGGTGCCGGCCTCCAGAATGCGCTGCCGCAGCAGGGGGAACGCCCGCTCGATCACCACCAGGGATTCCTTGTGTTCGCCCAGTTCCAGGCCGGTGACAGCCCCGTTTTCGATGGTGACCTCCACGGCCACGTCGCCGCCGTAGCCGCTGCCGGTAACGGTATAGCGGCCGCTCTGGGCGGACTGGCTGCCCGACGCGGAACTGCTGCCGGAACCGGCCCTGCATCCGGCCAGCAGCGCCAGGGCCAGCAGCGCGGCCAGCAGGGTCTTGCCGATCTTCTTCATCTGCGATCTCTCCTTTTTCTCTCTTCTCTGTTTTTCCTCCGCAGCACCGCCCGGGGGGGCCGGCCCACCCGGCAGATCGGCCGGCGAAGGCGCCTTTCCCCGCCCCTTGCCCGGTATTCCGCCGGCGCGGCGCTTTGGTTTCAGTATGCCCGGTTTTGCCGGCGGTAAAACGCTTTGCCGCCCGGCCCCGCGCAAAAAAGGGAGAGGGCCGCCCGGCCCTCTCCCGCTGTATTTTTTGATCTTTTCGGTTTTTGTGACGGGCTTCAAGCGAGGCCGCCGCAGCAGCAGGATTCGGCGTCGATGTGATGGGCGATGCAGCGGGCCTTGAACCGGCGGGTGCCGCACAGGCCGCGGCCGCAGCCACCGGAAAGTGCCAGATCCTCCGGCAGCACAAACTTGACGCAGCGCACCAGCACGTCCCGGCAGCCGGAGGCGCTGTGGGCGGGCACGGTGATCACCTTCATGCCCCGGGCGTGCTCGCCGCCGGCGCTGTCCAGTTCGGTGAGGATCACCGCCAGCGCCACCCGCTTGCCCGGGCAGACGTTCTTGACCGTTACATCCAGCTGCAAAATGCGGCCCATAGACTCCATCCACACGTCCCCCATGTCCACCTCCATGGAGTCCCGGCAGCCGTCCATGGTCACCTCCACCGGGTCGGGGCAGTGCTCGGGATTGACCACCACACCGCATTCCACCTGCACGGTGGGGCTGGGGAACCGCACCCGGTTGCCCTCGTTGTCGTGGTAGGTGATGGAGGCGTTCACCTTTTTTTCGCCGCAGTTCTGCCCCACATGCCGGATGTAGAACTCCAGGGTGGCGCCCTCGTTGCCGGAAACCCCCAGTTCGGGAATCTTCCACTGGATGGTGTCCGCGGCCACCGCCATGGCGGTGCCCCGGCTGGGCGGGGTGATGCTGGTGATGATGAAATCGCTGTTGACCACCTCGTCGATCACGATGCCGGTGGCGCCGGGATGGGCGATGTTGGCCGCCAGATCCCGGAACAGATCCTCCAGTTCCCCTTCGTCGGGGGCCACGGCCACATGGGAGGCGTCCGGATCGGTGGCCCAGTCGTTGAGGGCGCCCAGATCCAGCCCGTCGGAGCCGGTCAGCCCGATGCACCAGATCACGCAGCCGGCGGCCCGGGCGGCGGCCGCCACCGGGGCGGGCGGGGCTCCGGCGGTGGTGCGCCCGTCGGTAAAGAGCACGATCGCCTTGGCGTTGGACGAGAGCGGATCGAACAGGCTCATCGCCCGGGAAAAGGCGTCGGCGTGGTTGGTGTCGCCCACGGCGGACAGGCCGTCCACTGCGCTTTTCAGCGCGCTCACCGAGGTGACCAGCGCGATGTCGGTGGTGGCGGCGTCGGCGAAACTGACCACCCCGATCCGGCTTCCGCCGCCGATATGGCCGTCAGCCGCGCCGTCGGTGGCCTGGTCCAGAATGTCAAGAAACGCCTTTGCCCCCGCTTTCATGGCGGCCATCGGCGCGCCGGCCATGCTGCCGGACCGGTCCAGCACCAGCAGGATGTCGGTGGGGTTCTCGGCGATGTCCGGGGAAGCGGACATCGCCAGGGTCACCCTGAGGGTGCCGTCGCAGTCCAGGCTGGCGGCGCTGACCTGCTTGTTGGAACTTGTGATTCCCATGGGATCTCCTCCTTATGCGTACAGAATGCGGGGGCGCGGGCCCCCGTGCTTCATCCTATGCCGCCGGGCCGGCGCTGTGCGCGGTGCACCCCGCCGGGGGCTGGGGCGTACAGTGGAGGGGAGGTGATTCTTTGAAAACAAAATTTCTTGTTTCGGTGGGGCTGGCCGGCGTGTGGCTGGTGGTCTCGCTGCATCTGGCCGTGGGCTGGGTGCGGGCGGTGGGCGGCGCGCTGCCTCCGCTGTATCTGTGCTGGGTGATCGGCGGCGTGGCGCTGCTGCCGGGCTTTCTTATGAGCGCCATGTTCTTTTCCAATCTGCTGCATCGGCGCTTGCCCTGCCATCCCCACACCGACGAGCCGGTGACCGTCATTCTCTGCGCCCGCAATGAGGAGGCCAACATCCCGCTGGCCATCCGGGCGCTGCGGCGGCAGCGGTACGCGGGGCCGATCCACGTTCTGGCGGTGGACAACGGCTCCACCGACGGCACCCGCCGCGCGATCCTGGCCCAGCAGGCGGCGGGCGGACCGGGCTGCACAGTGGAATATGTGTTCTGCGCCGAACCGGGCAAGGCCCACGCCCTGAACGCCGGGCTGGCCCGGGTGCGCACGCCCCATTTTCTCACCGTGGACGCGGACACCCGGCTGGAGGAGAACGCGGTGCAGCGGATCATGGACCACATCGTGGCCCAAAACAGCGCCTGCGCGGCCGGCAACCTGTTCGCAGCCAACGGCCGGGGCTCTCTGGCGGCGCGGATGCAGAACTACGACTACCTGCTGAGCATCGCGGCGATCAAGCGGTTCCAGGGCAGCTACCGCTCCACCCTGGTGGCGCAAGGGGCCTTCAGCGCCTACAACACCGCCGAGGTGCGGGCGGTGGGCGGCTGGCAGGATGTGATGGGGGAGGACATCGTGCTCACCTACTCCCTGCTGGAAAAGGGCCTGCCCTCCACCTATGAGCCCCGGGCGGTGGGGTACACCCATGTGCCGGAGACCGCCGCGGCCCTCTACAGCCAGCGGCGGCGCTGGGCGGTGGGCATGATCGAGGGGCTGGCCGCGGTACGTCCCTGGCGGCAGGGAACCGCCTATGCCCGGTACTTCACCTCGGTGAATCTGGCGGTGATCTGGCTGGATCTGGCGTTTTTGTTCGGCTTTCTGCCGGGGGTGCTGCTGGCGGTATGCGGCTATTTCTATCTGGTGGGGCTTCTCACCCTGTTTACCGTGGCGGTCTGTATCGTCCTGTACGCCAGCATGTACCGGTATCAGAAAAGGCTGGGGGTGCCGTTTTTGAACAGCCTGACCGGTTTTCTGGCTTTTCTTGTGGCGTTCCAGGCGATCCAGAGCACCGCTGCCCTGCACGGGTATCTTACCCGTATCCTGCATCGAAAGGGGGAGTGGAAATGAAATGGGGCAATCTGTTGTTTGCGCTGGGTGTGGCGCTGGCGGTCCTGCTGATCACCGCGCTGCTGCTGACGCATATCCGCCGGGCCGGGGCCGCGCCTCTGCCGCGCACCGTAGCGGCGGCGGTGCAGCCGCCCTGCGCGGATCTTCCTGAAATCGGGCCTTGACGTTCACGCAGGCCCGCGGTATGATACACTTTATGTGCACAAAGACATTGCCGCCATGGAGCAGAGCCTGAAACGGCTGGAAGAACAGGAACAGAAATATTCCGCCGAGCTGGACGCTGCCCTGACTGAGTATGCCGGGCTTCGGGAGCAGGCACAGGGTTTCAACCGGGTGCAGCTGTATGAAGCAAGACAGGCCATCCGCCCCGGCAAGGAACAGGAAGCGGAGAACCGGGCGCAGGAGGTTTACGGCGAGAAGTACAGCCCGCTTTTGATGTTTGACAGCAAAAAGGCGGTGTCCCGGATGCTGGACGAGGATGCAGAGCGGTTGGCCGTGCGGAGAATGGTGCGCCAGACGCAGAAGGAGCAGCAGATTTCCAACAAGGGAAAGCGCAAGAATCAAGGACGCGATGTGAGATAAAAAGTTCTTTCTATCTCTGTCAAATGCGCTTG
>CASFJO010000004.1 GCA_949295035.1 uncultured Gemmiger sp. | reverse complement strand
GTGACCTTTTTGTGCTTTTTGTTTTATCTGAGCCCCACCCTGACCCAGGCCATCGGGATCTGGCCGGATATGTGGATGCAGGACCGGTACTACCGCAACTACGGGGTGATCGGCGCTTTTCTGACCAACCTGCAGCAGCTGGACATCGACCCGCCGGAGAACTACAGCGAGGAATCCCTCGCCGCCCTGAAACAGGAACTGGAAAAGCGGGAGGCGTCGCATACCAGCCTGTTCCCCGGCAGCCCGGCCGCCTCGGGCCAGGTGCAGACCCCCCACATCGTCTACATCATGGCCGAGGCGTTCTGGGACCCCACCGACCTGCCGGGGGTGGAGTTCAGCGAGGACCCGCTGGCGAACTACCACCGGCTGCAGCAGGAGGCGGCCAGCGGCCGCATCTACTCGCCCAGCTTCGGGGGTGGCACCTGCGACGTGGAGTTTGAGGCGCTGACCGGCTTTTCGGTGGAGCCGCTGCCCATGGGCTGCAAACCCTTTCAGCAGCATGTGACCCGTCCCATGTTCTCGCTGCCCT
Source organism: uncultured Gemmiger sp. (assembly GCA_949295035.1). Taxonomy (GTDB): domain Bacteria; phylum Bacillota; class Clostridia; order Oscillospirales; family Ruminococcaceae; genus Gemmiger_A. The sequence goes on along the minus strand of CASFJO010000004.1, from coordinate 1,140 downwards.
GGTATCTGGCCGACACCAAGGGATACCAGACGGTGGCGGTGCACTGCTACTGGGCCAAATACTGGAGCCGGGACCGGGCCTACCCCAATCTGGGATTCGCGGATTACATATCGCTGGAGGATTTTGACCATCCGGAGAAGAAGCGCTCCTCCTACTGGACCAGCGGCCTTGTGAGCGACGACGCGATGGCCGACGAGATCATCGCCCAGTTTGAGGCCCGCAGCGGCGACGGGCCGGTGTTTCTGCACGCCGTGACCATGGAGGCCCATTCCACCTATTCGGCGGCCAACTTCCCGGAGGAGGAACTCATCGGGCTGACGGCGGTGCCCCAGGGGTTGAGCCAGTCCACCGTGGGCGCGCTGCGGGACTTCGCCACCGCCATGAAGGACACCGACGCCATGCTGGGCCGGCTGACCGACTATTTCCGCCAGCTGGACGAGCCGGTCATCCTGGTGCTTTGGGGCGACCACTACAACCTGATCGGGGACGGATACCAACTGTATGAAAAGACCGGCTTTATCGAGCGGGGCGATTACCAGAGCCCGGCTCTGCGCACCACCCCGCTGCTGATCTGGAGCAATTACCAGACCGAGGCGATCGATCTGGGGGTGATCGGGTCCTACATGGTGTCGCCGGTGATGATGGAACTGTACGGGCTGGATCAGCCGCTGTTCTACCAGCTGCATCTGTCGGAACTGCCCATCATGCGCAGCCGCAGCCGCGGCGTTACCGTGGAACCCGACGGCAGCTATGCCGAGGAGATGACCGACGCCCAGCAGGCCGCCTTCAACGACCGCTGGCTGGCCCAGTACGATCTGATGTTCGGCGAGGACTACCTGGGCCTGAGCCTGGGCCCCGCCCGGGACGAGTAGCCCTCCGTATAAAGCAAGGCCGGTGCGTAAACCGTTTACGCACCGGCCTTATCATTATTATAGTATGGACGCGATCGCGCGGGCCTTTGGGTCAGCCCTTCAGCACGGCCCGGGCGCAGGCCACGCCCAGCGCGCCGGGGCCGGTATGGCAGGCGATGCTCAGCGGCAGGGGCGCGCCGTAGACCTCCATGCCGGGAAACGCCTGACGCACCTGGCGGTTCCAGGCCTCGCCGATCGCCTCGTCGCCGGACCAGGCGGTCATCAGGCG
>CASFJO010000003.1 GCA_949295035.1 uncultured Gemmiger sp. | reverse complement strand
GCTCTTCTATGCTAAGATGATGGTAGTTCATACAGTTCCCTCCCGGTGGTTTAGTTGTGTGGTAACTCTATTCTACCAGGGTTCTGTATGAACTTCTTTTTATTTTCCTAAAGTGTTGCACTTGATAGTATAATTCACCGGCATACAAAACGGCCGGGAGGCTGTAAAGCCCCCGGCCGGCAGATCCAAAACACGTGTTCAATCGGTTTCCGGGCCGGGAGCCTCCGGCGTGAGCGCCGGGGCGCCGTGCCGCGCCAGGTCGATGCCGATATGGCGGCCCAGCGCCTCCCGGAACGGCCCGAACCGGGACCGGGATACCGGCAGCAGGATGCCGCCGGTCAGCTGCACCTGGCTGCGCTGCAGCCGGCGCACCTGCGCCAGGTTGACCAGGAAACTGTTGTGGCACAGCGCAAAGCGGCCCGGCTGCAGGCCGGCGGCCAGTTCCTCCAACCGGCGGCCGGTGGTCACGGTGCGCAGAACCGAATGGATATAGGAGATGCGCAACCGCCGCTCCACATACAGGATGTCCTTCTGCGGGATGATGACCTCGCCGTTTTTCTGCGCCACCGCCAGGAGCGGCGCGTCGTCCGCGTCCAGGGCGGCAAAAGCCCGCTGCAGCGCCCCGGGCAGAAGCTCCTCCAACCGGGCTTTGCTCAGCAGGCAAAGATGCCGCGCCTGGTACAGATCCGGCGCGTACTCCAGCCGCCCGGTAACAAAGATCACCTGGCAGCGGGGCCACAGCTGGTTGGCCGCGCCCGCGATGCGGATGCCGCTCCGGTCACCCAGCAGTACATCCAGAAACAGGATATCCGGCGCAAAGGAGCAGGTCTCCGGTTCAAAGTCCGGGTCCGCCGCGGTGATGTGGGCGGCGGCGCCGCATTGCTGCCGCAAAAGATTTACAAGCCGTTCCCGATCGGCCGCGTCGTCCTCCACCACAGCGATCTGATACATACGTGATGTCCCCCCTGAAGCAAAACGGGGAAAGCCGCATTTCCCTCCCCGCAGTTTGTCCGCCGCTGCCGGACAAATCGTACAAATATACCATAATTTTCCCAAAAAACCGGCAGGCATACAAGATGAAATGGCAAAACCGGCCCAGATCATGTAATATTTAGCACATGTGTCACGGGCGTACAAAAGCGGTTTACAGATCCACCAGGATCGGCTCGTGGCCCATGGCGGGCAGGACCTTGTCCAGAAGGTCGGTGGTGGAAAACCGCAGGCTGCTGGTATTCAGGCAGGGGTGGCAGCCGATCCGCCCGCCGGCCAGCACATCCCGGTCGATCACAAGCTGCACCCGCCGCTCGGCGTCGTTCATCAGCCCCATGACGCTCACGCTGCCGGGGGTCACATCCAGCAGCCGCAGCATATCCTCCGGCGTGCCGAAACTCAGCCGGGCCACCCCCAGCTGGGCCGACAGGTCCTTGGTGCGGAAGGCCTTGTGCCCGGGCATCATCAGCAGATAGAAGGCGGTTTTCTGCCGGTTGCAGAGAAACAGGTTTCTGCAGATGGTCACTTCTAAAATCGCGTCGATCCGGTCGCAGTCCTCCATGGTGCCGGCCGGCTCGTGGTCGGTGCGCTGGTAGGCCACCCCCAGCCGGTCCAGCAGGTCGTAGATCCGCACCTCCCGCGCCTGCCGGCCGGCGCAGTCCGGTGGGCGCCCCTCAAACAATTCCATATCCTTATCCCGTCCTTTTCTCCAGAATAGAACCGGCGGGGCGAAACCGGCCGGTTTCGCCCCGCCGGTCGGCAAAGCGATCAGAACAGCCCGGTGATCCGGCCGTTCTCATCCACGTCGATGTTCTCGGCGGCGGGCTTTTTGGGCAGGCCGGGCATGGTCATGATATTGCCCATGATCACCACCACAAAGCCGGCGCCGGCGCTCAGCCGCACGTCCCGCACGTTCATGACGAAATCCTCCGGCGCGGCCAGCAGCGCCGCGTTGTCCGAGAAGCTGTACTGTGTCTTGGCGATGCAGACCGGCAGATTGCCGTAGCCCTGGGCGGTGATCTCGTCCAGCGCCTTGCGGGCCGCCGGAGCCCAGGTCACATCCTTGGCCCGGTAGATCTTTCGGCAGACCGCCAGCACCTTGTCGGCCAGCGGGGCCTCGTCCGGGTAGGTGAACCGGATGCGGGCGCTGTCGTCCAGTATGTCCAGCACGGCCCGGGCCAGCTCCTTGCCGCCCTCGCCGCCCTTGGCAAAAACTTCGCTCAGCGCGCAGGGCACGCCCCGCTCGGCGCAGACCCTGCGCAGGTAATCGTGTTCCTCGGCGCTGTCGGTGGGAAAGGCGTTGATCGCCACGCAGACCGGCAGGCCAAACTGGTTTTTCAGGTTGTCCAGATGGCGCAGCAGGTTGGGCACGCCGGCGGCCAGATAGTCCACACCGGGTACCCCTAGCTGGTCCTTGGGGCAGCCGCCGTGATGCTTCAGCGCCCGCACCGTGGCCACCAGAACCACCGCCGACGGGTTCAGCCCCGCCATGCGGCATTTGATGTCCAGGAACTTCTCCGCGCCCAGGTCGGCGCCGAAGCCCGCCTCGGTGACCACGTAGTCCGCCAGGGCCAGGCTCAGCCGGGTGGCCATGACGCTGTTGCAGCCGTGGGCGATGTTGGCGAAGGGCCCGCCGTGGATGATGGCCGGGTTGTTCTCCAGCGTCTGCACCAGGTTCGGGTCGATGGCGTCCTTGAGCAGGGCGGCCATGGCCCCCGCCGCGCCGATCTGGCCGGCGGTCACCGGCTCGCCGGTATAGGTGTAGCCCACCACGATCCGGGCCAGCCGGGCCTTCAGGTCGGCCAGGTCAGACGCCAGGCAGAAGATCGCCATGATCTCGCTGGCCACCGTGATGTCGAACCCGTCCTCCCGGGGGGTGCCGTTCACCCGGCCGCCCAGTCCGTCGGTCACATACCGCAGCTGCCGGTCGTTCATGTCCACGCAGCGTTTCCAGGTCACCCGGCGGGGGTCGATGTTATGGGGATTGCCCTGGTAGATGCTGTTGTCCACCATGGCCGCCAGCAGGTTGTTGGCCGCGCCGATGGCGTGCAGATCGCCGGTGAAATGCAGGTTGATGTCCTCCATGGGCACCACCTGGGCGTAGCCGCCGCCGGCCGCCCCGCCCTTGATGCCGAACACCGGCCCCAGGCTGGGCTCCCGCAGGCAGAGCATAGTCTTTTTGCCCAGCGCGCACATCGCGTCCGCCAGCCCCACGCTGGTGGTGGTCTTGCCCTCGCCGGCCGGGGTGGGGCTGATGGCGGTCACCAGGATGAGCTTGCCGTCCTTGTGGGGCTGTTTGAGCAGCCGGTGGTCGATCTTGGCCTTGTATTTGCCATAGGGCACGATCTGGTCCTCGGTCAGGCCCAGGCCGGCGGCTACCTCCCGGATGGGTTTCATGGTTGCCTGTTGTGCGATCTCGATATCCGTTTTCATGCAGCGTCCTCCCCGTCAGTGATACGCGGCGCTTTTGCGGCGCGGCGCGTGAGACCTCGTACCTGTCCATTGTATCACCTTCCGGCGGCGGTGGCAATGCGCCCGGCGCGGCTGCGGCTTGTGCGAACGGAAATTTTGTTGTATACTATATTCTGTATTTCTATGGGCGGTTTTGCGCCCGGTTGTGATTTTTGCAAAAAGGGGACCGTTCATGCTCCACGATGAGACGCTGCATTACCTGGACAACGCCGCCACCACCCGGGTGGACCCGGCGGTGGCCGACGCTGTCCGCGCCGCCATGGCCGCCGTGTGGGCCAATCCCTCGGCCCTGTACACCCCCGGGCTCCAGGCGCAACAGGCCCTGGGCAAGGCCCGTACTCAGGTGGCCAGGACCCTGGGCTGCACGGCGGGGGAGGTGTATTTCACCGCCTGCGGCAGCGAGAGCAACAACCTGGCCATCCGGGGCGCGGCCATCGCCCGTAAAGGCTGGGGCAAAAAGATCGTGTGCAGCGGGTACGAACACCCCAGCGCCGCGCTGCCGGTGGAACAGCTGGGCAGAGAGGGCTTTGAAGCGGTCTTTGTGCCCCCCGGCGCGGACGGCCGGCTGGACGTGGCCGCCCTGGCCGACCGGGTGGATAAGGGAACCTGCCTTGTGTGCTGCATGCAGGTGAACAACGAGACCGGCGCGGTGGCCGACGTGGAGACCCTGGCCCGTCTGGTGAAGGAGCGCAACCCTCGCACCGCCGTCCATGTGGACGGGGTGCAGGCCTGGCTGCGGCTGCCCGCGGCGTTGGCCGGGGTGGACAGCTACACCGTCTCGGGCCACAAGGTCCATGCCCCCAAGGGGATCGGCGCGCTGTACCTGCGCAAGGGCTTTCACATCGAGCCGCCCTATTTGGGCGGCGGGCAGGAGAAGGGGATTCGCCCCGGCACCGAGAACGTGCCCTACGTGGTGGGGCTGGGGGAGGCTGCCCGCCTCATGGCCGCGAACAGCCGGGAGCGCAAGGCGCGGATCGCGGCGCTGAACGCCCGGCTGCGGCAGGGGGTGGCGGCCCTGCCGGAGATCACGGTGAACAGCCCCGACGACGCGGTGCCGGAGATCTTGAACCTCAGCCTGAACGTGATCCGCAGCGAGACCATGCTGCATTTTCTTGAGCAGCGGCGGGTGTATGTGTCCAGCGGGTCGGCCTGCAGCAAGGGGGCGGCCAGCCACACACTGGCGGCCATGGGCCTTTCCGCCCGGGCCATCGACACCGCTTTGCGCATCAGCCTGTGCGGCGACAACACCGAACAGGACGTGGACGAACTGCTCACCGGCCTGGAGGCCGGGCTAGCGAAACTGGCGAGGCTGCGGTAAGAGTTTTGACAACGATCGCCCGCGCGGGCGTGTATGCTGAGAGGAAGTAAGGAAAACACCATGAAACAGATCATCCTGTGCTATCAGGGCGAGATGGCCCTGAAAGGTCTGAACAAGGCCACCTTTGAAGCCTCCCTGGCCAAGGCGGTGCGGTTCCGGCTGCGGGACCTGGGCGAGTTCAAGGTCTACAAGGCCCAGAGCACTTTGTACATCGAACCCGAGACCGACGGCGCGGATATGGACGAGGCATTCCGCCGGGTGAGCCGGGTCTTTGGCATTGCGGCCATGAGCCGGGCCGCCGTATGTGAGAAGGACTTTGCCGCCATCTGCGCCGCCGCCGGGGAATACCTGGCCGACGCGCTGCGCCGCGCCCGCACCTTCAAGGTGGAGGCCAAGCGGTCGGACAAGGGCTTTGCCATGAAGAGCCCCGAGATCAGCCGGGAACTGGGCGGCTATCTGCTGAGCCGGTTCCCTCACCTGAAGGTGGACGTGCATCATCCGGACCTGACCGTCATGGTGGAGGTGCGGGATTTTGCCGCCTATGTGCATGGGGATAAGGTCCCCGGCGCGGGCGGGCTGCCGGTGGGTACCAGCGGCCGGGCGCTGAACATGCTCAGCGGCGGTATCGACAGCCCGGTGGCCGCCTGGCGGATGGCCCGCCGCGGCCTGGCGCTGCACCACATCCACTTTGCCAGCCCGCCCTATACCAGCGAGCGGGCCAAACTCAAGGTCAAGGCGCTGGCCCAGATCGTCAGCGAGTGGACCGGCAGCTGCGTGCTGTATGTGGTGCCCTACACCACGCCCCAGGAATATATTCGGGACCACGGCCCCGCGCCGCTGTTCACGGTGCTGATGCGCCGCAGCATGCTGCGGATCGCCCATCAGATCGCCGAGAGCATCGACTGCCAGGCCATCGTTACCGGCGAGAGCCTGGCCCAGGTGGCCAGCCAGACCCTGCGGGCGCTGGCCTGTACCGACGAGGCCCAGCCGCTGCCGGTGCTGCGGCCGCTGATCGGCATGGACAAGAGCGAGATCGTGGCCACCAGCCGGGCAATCGGCGCCTTTGAGACCAGCATCCTGCCCTATGAGGATTGCTGCACCATCTTTACCCCGCCCCATCCCAAGACCCGCCCCACCCTGGAAGAGATCCGGGAAGCGGAGGCGGCCATGCCGGAACTGGCGGCGCTGGAGCGGCAGGCCGCCGCCGAGGTGGAGCGCATCCGCATCGACTGGCGGGACGAGGTGGAATATCTGGAATGACCGGCGGCCTGGCCGCGTAAGGGGGGAGAACGGATGGAAGCGGAGATCATCGCAGTGGGTACCGAACTGCTGCTGGGGGATATCCTGAACACCAATGCCCAGTTTCTGGCCCGTCAGCTGGCGGATCTGGGCATCACGGTGCTGCACCAGCATGTGGTGGGGGATAACGCTACCCGGCTGGAAGAACTGGTACGCGCCGCCAAAGCCCGCAGCGAACTGCTGGTATTCAGCGGGGGCCTGGGCCCCACGGCGGACGATCTTACCAAAGAGACGGTGGCCCGCTGCTACCGGGATACCCTGCGGTTCGACCAGGAGGAGATGGACAAGATCACCGCCTTCTTCGCCAAAAGCGGCCGCACCACCCCCGCCAACAACGAAAAACAGGCGATGGTGCCGGTCCGGGGCAAAAAGCTGCCCAACCGCAACGGCACCGCCCCCGGCGCCTGGTTTGAGGACGAGGGCCGGTACGCGGTGCTGCTGCCCGGCCCGCCCCATGAACTCATCCCCCTGTGGAAGGAGCAGGTGCTGCCCCTCTTGCAGCCGCTGTGCAGCGGGGTGCTGCACAGCCTGACCCTCAAGGTCACCGGCCCGGGGGAGAGCCATCTGGAAGAACGGGTGGGCCACTTGTTCCAAAGCGCCAATCCCACCGCCGCCATCTACGCCAAGACCACCGAGTGCCACATCCGCATCACCGCCAGGGCTGCCACGCCCGCCGGGGCGGAGGAGATGTGCCGGGCCAAAGCGCAGGAATTTTACGATATCCTGGGCGACTGTGTCTACGGCGAGGACGACGCCACCCTGGAATCGGTCACGGTGGCCGCCCTGCAACAGGCCGGCCTGAGCCTGACCACCGCCGAGAGCTGCACCGGCGGGCTGGTGGCGCGCCGCGTCACCGACGTGCCCGGCGCCAGCGAGGTGTTCGGTTTCGGCTTTGTGACCTATGCCAACGAGGCCAAGCAACAGCTGCTGGGGGTGCCCGGCGAGGTGCTGAAACGCCACGGGGCGCTATCCCCCCAGACCGCTGCCTGGATGGCCGCGGGGGCCCGCCGGGTCTCCGGGGCGGGGCTGTCCCTGGCGCTGACCGGCCTGGCCGGCCCGGGCGGCGGCACCCCCGAAAAGCCGGTGGGGCTGGTGTATCTGGCCGCTGCCTGCCGGGATACCATTTTTATCCGCAAACTGGGGCTGGGCGGGCGCAGCCGGGAGACGGTACGGTTGCGCGCGGCTCAGAACGCGCTGGACCTGGCCCGCCGCCTGGCGCTGGGCCTGCCCCTGCCCGATGACACACAGACGGTGGCCGCCGCCCGGCTGGCCGAAGAGATGAGGTGAACCGCATGGCACAGACTATCACCGAAAGCCGCACGCTGCGGCTGTTTGGCGTATCCACCGCCCAGGCGTCCGCCGTGCTGCGGCAGGCGGCCGCCGAGGGCTGCCCCGGCCTGCGGCTGATGGGCCGCGACGGAGAACTGGCGGTGCGCTTCGCGGCCGGCGGGCTCAACGCCGCCGCGATCTGCAACAACTGGGAAAAGCGGCTGCGGGAACAGTTTGGCCCGGCGGTCTTTTCCGGCGACGCCACCGATCTTCCCCAGGCCGCGCTGGACGCGTTTTTGAAGGAAGAATTTTTGTTCTGCACCGCGGACAAAGATACCGGCGCACTGCTGGAACCGCTGCTGAAAAACCTGCCTCAGGCAAGCAGTGTGTACGATTTTGGCCAGGAGAGTTGGGCTCACCCCCGCAAGGCAAAACGGATCGAACCGCCGTCGGCCTGGCTGCGCCGCTGGCCTGCCTGCCCGGTGCAGCCGGTCGCCGGCCGGGCCGCGGCGGCCCTCAAGGTGTCCGAGGCGGATTTCGCGCTGGCCTTTTTGCCGGCGCAGGACCGGCATCCCGCCTTTGCGCTGCTGGCGGATGAGCGCAGCGCCTGGGTCAAGGCGCTGAATCAGAGCCAGGCAGCGCCCGCGCAGGCGGGGCTGTGGCTGCTGGATATGGCCCGCCGCGCCGCTATGGGGCTGCCCCAGGCGGAGGGGGTGCAGATGTTCCGGCTGGGCAAAGAGGCCCCCGCCCTGGTGGCGGACCCGGAGCAGACGCCTGCCCCGCAGCCGGCCCCGCCCGCGGCCTCCCCGTCCGGCCCGGTGGAGCCGCTGCGCCTTGCTCCGGACCCTGACCCGCAGCCCACCCGCATCGCGCCCGACCGCCCGGACGAAGCGCCGCCGCGTCCCTCCGAGCCCACCGGCGTGATCCGGCTGGAACCGGTAGGGCGCAACGCCCGGCTGGAGCAGGCTGCCCAGGCCATGTACGGCCTGGTGGACGAGGACGCCGTGCCGGACACCGAACCCCCGGTCCCCCGCAAAAAAGGCGGTTACTGGGGCCGTATCCTGGCCGCGGTATTTTTCCTGCTGGTGGTGGCGGTGGCCGCCGCCGCCGGCCTGTACTACTGGAACAGCCTGGGCGAGGCCCCGGCCTGGCGCAGCTACGGTACCGCCGGGTTTGACGCCAACGCCATCTCCTATCTGGAACGGGCCCAGGCCAAGGACGAGCAGGTGGCCGGTTACCTGGCGCTGCCCGGGATGACCGGCAGCCTGATCTACACCGACGGTCAGGCCCAAAACGACGCCCCGGCGGGGGCGGCGCTGGCCGCCGAAGAGAGCGCCGCCGCCCCCGAGCGGGTGTGCTACGCCCCCGGGGCCGATCCCGCGGCGGCCGCCTCCCACAGCATGGTGCTCTGCCCGGCACAGGCGCTGCGGGAACTGGGCGGCCTGGATCAGCTGGACGCCGTTCAGAACAACAGCGCCTTTACCCTGTATACCGGTACTTCCGAAGCCGCCGCCTACCGTTATAAGGTGGCGGCTGTGTTTTACTGGGACCCGGCCGAGGAGGGGGAGGGCGCCTTCGATCTGGCTGATTTTACCGATCTGAGCGACGAAAACCGGTTTATGGATTTCGTGGTGGGGGTCAAAGCCCGCAGCCTGTTTGATATGCCGGTGGATTTTGAAGAGGGCGACAGCTTTGTGAGCCTGGTGGCCGACGCGGCCGAACCGGACGGCACCAAGCTGGTGGTGGTGGGCCGCCAGGTGCGCCAGCAGGAGACCCGCTCGGTGGACACCGCCAACATCGCACCCACCACCGACCCGCTGCTCACCGCGGCCATGTACGCCGCCAGCGGTTCGGCCATGCCGGATCTGCTGGAACTGATGAAGACCTGGGTGAACTGGTTTGGCGGCCGAAACCAGACCAATGCCGACCTGCAGATCGAGGCAGGCATGCCCGAGGAGGAGATCCGGCTGGACGCGGTGCTGGACAGTCTGGGCGAGGTGCCGGACCTGGAGGATCTGATGCCCACCATGGAGCCGGACCCCACCCCTCATCCCACCGTGAACCTGGATGACGAAAACTGGGGCGGCGGCACCGGCGATACCGGCCTGCCGCCGGAGACCACCCTGCCGCCGGTCACCACGCCAAACCCCACGCCAAACCCCACGCCGGACTCCACCCAGAATCCCGAGCCTACCTCCATACCGGACGGCGGCGGGCAGACGACCGAACCTACTCCCGTCCCGTCCCCCGAGCCTACCCCCGCGCCGGTGGCTGCCACCATCAATGTGACCATGAACGGTACCCCGCAGACCATGGACCTGAACGAATGCCTGGCCATGATCGTGATGAACGAGATCGGTTCCTCCGCCCCGGCTGAGGCGCAGAAAGCCCAGGCGATCGCCGCCCACAGCTGGATCCTCAGCCAGGGCACCGCCTATCCCTCGGTGGCCGGGCGTACCCCTACCGACTCGGTGCGGGCCAACGTGGCCCAGGTGGCCCATATCGTGGTGGCCAGCGGCAGCACGGTGGCCTTTACCCCCTACCATGCCAGCTGCGCCGGCGGTACTACCTCCAGCGCTGACGTGTGGGGCGGCTATCGAAGCTACCTGGTCGAGGTGGACAGCCCCTATGACGCCTCCACCGCCACCAACTGGCAGACCACCGAGACCTACTCCAGCGCCACGGTGGCCGCCCGCGCCAAGGAGAAACTGGGCGTTGATCTGACCGGTGATCCCTCCACCTGGCTGGAGATCACCAGCACCACCACCTACGGGTATGTCAAGGGCATCCGCATCGGTACCGTCACCAAGAGCGGCACCTATCTGCAAAGCACCCTGCTGGGCAGCCAGATCGACATCGACGGCAGAAAGCGCACCATCCGCAGCCCGGCCTTTACCGTTCAGTACGACGCCGGCCGGGACGCCTTTGTGTTCACCGTCCGCGGCTACGGCCACGGCGTGGGCATGAGCCAGTGGGGCGCGATCGGCTATGCCCGGGCCGGCTGGGACTATTCCCAGATCCTGGCGCACTATTACCCGGGCACCACTCTGGTGACCGTTGGCTGATTTTGAGAAATATTACAAAATAGTTACAGCTAATTTGTGAGAAAGGGCGAATTTTGCGCAAACCTCTCCTCAATCCGTAAAATTCGTGTATAATAAAAGCTGCCCGAGGCCGGGCTCGGGATGTTCCGAGCCCGGCCCGCTTTTGTCTTGTACACAGGATACCGGCGGCGTTTTGCCGGCCGGGGAAAGCGAGGAGACAGAATTTTGAAACAGAAGAAAAAAGCCCGGCGGCGTTGGCCGCTGGTGCTGGCTTGCGTGGTGCTGGCGCTGGTGCTGGCGGTCGCGGGGGTGGCGGTCTATCTGTACAGCCAGATCGCCGCGATCTTTGACACCGGCGATGTAGGCAGTCTGAGCCAGACCCAGGACCCCGACATCGAGGCCAACGGCGAGCGGTTTTATAACCTGCTGGTGTTCGGCATCGACTACGACGCGGACGATTCCAACCGCACCTACGCCAAGGGCAAGGGCAACACCGACGTGATCCTCTATGTGCAGATCGACCGGGATACACACAAGGTCAACGTGCTGCAGATCCCCCGGGACAGCTGGTACGGCGAGACCATGGTGGGCGGCATCACCGGCTACCAGTGCAAGATCAACGAGGTCTACGCCAACGGCCCCGACCAGGACCATCTGGTCAACAACCTGGCCAACCAAATCTACGAAATGTATAAACTTCCGATCGACAACTATGTGTATATCGAGATGGACGCTTTCAAGACCATGATCGACGTGATGGGCGGCATCGAGATGTATGTGCCTTGGGATATCGTCTATGTAGACAAAGACACTAAGGAGGAGATCCTGGCCGTGCCCCAGGGCCGCCACAAGGTCAGCGGCGACGCGGCCGAACTGATCCTGCGCAACCGCAACTATGCCCAGAGCGACTACAAGCGGCTGGAGACCCAGCAGTATTTCTACGCGGCGGTGATGGAGTATTTCCTCAACGAGTGTACCCTGGCCGGATACTATGACACCTGCCGGTCCATCGCGCCCTACTTAAAGACCGATCTGGATATGAGCGAGATCTGGGGCCTGTACGCCACCATGATGAAGGTGGAACCCTCCGACATCTATGTGGTGCGCAGCCCGGGCGGCCCGCTCACCATCGACCCGCCCCGGGGCGGCGATCCCACCAGCGTCTACTACACCGACCGGGACGCCATGGCTCAGCTGCTCAACGAGCATTTCCGGGACCCGGAGATGCCGGTGGAAGCCGAACTGCTCAACCTGCCCACCGGCTACGAATGGCCGCTGGGAAAGAATATCGACCAGGGCCGTACCCTGGGCGATGTGGACCAGGCCATCCAGGAGGCCGAGAGCGGGCAGACCGCCTCGTCCGACAGCGCCGCCTGACCGATCCTTCCCGCGTGCCGCAACGCCGGCCCGCGGGATTTTTGCGCTTTGGACCGGGATGTGGTATCATGATGCACAGCGAGGGAGGAAACGGTATGAAGCGATTGACAGCGGGGATATTGGCCCACGTGGACGCGGGCAAGACCACCTTGTCCGAGGCGCTGCTCTACGCGGGCGGAGCCATCCGCAAGATGGGCCGTGTGGACCACGGGGACGCATTTTTGGACACCGACGCCATCGAGCGGGCCCGGGGCATCACCGTGTTCGCCAAGCAGGCGGTGATCCGCACGGGCGGGCTGGAACTTACCCTGCTGGATACCCCCGGCCATGTGGATTTTTCCGCCGAGGCCGAGCGCACCCTCCAGGCGCTGGATGCGGCGGTGCTGGTGATCAGCGGGGTGGACGGGGTGCAGGCCCACACCCGCACCCTGTGGGAACTGCTGGCCCGCTACCGGGTGCCCACCCTGATTTTTGTGAACAAGACCGACCTGCCCGGGCTGCCCCGGGCGGAGCTCATGGAAAAGTTGCGGGCCGGCCTGGACGGCGGCTGCGTGGACATGGACGATCCGGACCTGGCCGAACAGCTGGCGCTGTGCAGCGAGGAACTGATGGAGCGGTATCTGGCCGGCGCGCCTCTCACCGACGGGGACCTGTCGGCGCTGATCGGGCAGCGGAAAGCCTTTCCCTGTTACTTTGGCTCGGCGCTGAAAGGGGAGGGGGTCACCCGGCTGCTGGACGCGTTGGAACGGCTGGTACCCGAACCGCCCCGTCTGGACCGGTTCGCGGCGCGGGTGTTCAAGATCGGGCGGGACGCGCAGGGCGTTCGGCTCACCTGGCTCAAGATCACCGGCGGAGAGCTGGCGGTCAAGGATACCCTGCCCGGCCCGGACGGCCCGGAAAAGGTGGACCAGATCCGCGTGTATTCCGGTGAGAAGTTTACCGCCGTGCAGAAGGCGGTGGCCGGGCAGGTCTGCGCGGTCACCGGCCTGACCCATACCTGGCCCGGCCAGGGTCTGGGGGCGCAGGGCCCCGCCAGCGCGCCTGTGCTGGAGCCGGTGAGCAGCTGCGAACTGATCCTGCCCGACGGGGTGGACCCTCACGCCGCCCTGGACAAGCTGCGCCAGTTGGAGGAGGAGGACCCTCAGCTGCATCTGGGCTGGGACGAGCGGGCCGGCGGCATCCGGCTGCAGGCCATGGGCCCGGTGCAGCAGGAGGTGCTGCAGGGGCTGGTGGAACGCCGGTACGGCTGGCGGGTGAGTTTTGGCTCCCCCCGCATCCTCTACCGGGAGACCATAGCCGCGCCGGTGGCGGGGGCGGGCCATTTTGAGCCGCTGCGCCACTATGCCGAGGTGCACCTGCTGCTGGAGCCGGGGCCCCGGGGCAGCGGGGTGCAGTTTGCCAGCCAATGCCCTACCGATCAGCTGGAGGGCAGCTGGCAGCGGCTGATCCTGAGCCAGCTGGCCGAGACCCCGCTGCGGGGGGTGCTGATCGGCGCGCCCCTCACCGACGTGGTCATCACCCTGGCGGCGGGCAAGGCCCACCTGAAACACACCGAGGGAGGCGATTTCCGCCAGGCGGCCCGCCGGGCGGTGCGCCAGGGGCTGATGCAGGCCGAAAGCGTGTTGCTGGAACCCTGGCACGCGTTCCGGCTGGAACTGCCCGCGGCCAATCTGGGCCGGGCCATGACCGATCTGCAGCGGATGGGGGCGGAGTTTGCCCCGCCGCAACAGAACGGGGAACAGGCGGTGCTCACCGGCAGCGTGCCCGCCGCCGCTCTGCTGGATTACCCCGCCGAGCTGGCGGCCTACAGCCGGGGCCAGGGGCGGCTGAGCACCACCCCGGCCGGCTATCGCCCCTGCGCCGACCCGGCCCCGGTGATCGCCGCCGCCGGGTATGACCCGGAGCGGGACGTGGATGACCCGGCGGACTCGGTCTTTTGCAGTCACGGTGCCGGGATGGTGGTGCCCTGGCGGGAGGCGGCAGGCAGGATGCACCTGCAAAACCCGCTGGCCCCCCGCCGCCCGGCCCCGGAGCCGGACCATGCCGCCGCCCGGCCGAGGCCGAAGGGGGAAGCGGCCGGCGAGGACGCGGTGCTGGAGGCGCTGTTCACCCGCACCTACGGGGCGGGCAGCTGGCGTACCCCGCCGCCGCCCGCCGCGGTGAGCCGCCCCGCCCGGCCGGACGCCGACCCGGTGCCCGCCGGGGCCCCGGGGCAGGAGTATCTGCTGGTGGACGGGTACAACATCCTGTTTGCCTGGCCGGATCTGAAGGCTTTGGCCCAGACGGATCTGGGCGCGGCCCGGCACGCCCTGGCGGACATACTGTGCAATTATCAGGGGTTCAAGGGCGGCACGGTGATCCTGGTCTATGACGCCTACAAGGTGTCCGGCGCCCCCGGCGAGGTGGAAAAGTACCAGAACATCTATCTGGTCTACACCAAAGAGGCCGAAACGGCCGACATGTTTATTGAAAAGGCCACCAAACGATTGGCCCGGCAGCGGCGGGTGCGGGTGGCCAGTTCCGACGGGATGGAACAGACCATCATTTTGGGGCATGGAGCGCTGCGGGTATCGGCGGAGATGTTCCGCCGGGAGGTGGAGGAGACCAACGCCCAGATCGCCCGCATCATTGAGGAGAACCGCCTGCGGCTGCGGTAACAAAAGCCGGTGCGGGGGCGTTCATGCCCACCGCGGCACAAGACGGCAAAACAAGGCCCGCGCGGCGCCATACGGTCCGCGCGGGCCTTGTTTGTCTTTCGTCCGCCCCCTGAGGGATCGGCCTAGTTGATCACGGTGCCGGTGCGGCCGATGCCCACGGCGGCGCTGGAGAGTTTGGTCCAGGTGTTGCAGCCGCAGACCCCGTCGGCGGTCAGCCCCACCGCCCGCTGAAACGCCTTGAGAGCGCTCTCGGTGTTGGAGCCGAACTTGCCGTCCAGGGTGCGGGTGGAGTAGCCCAGGGCGTTCAGCGCGTCCTGCATCACCAGGGTATATACCCCCACCGCGCCCTTGCGCAGGGTGGGATAGCCGGAGGTGGTGCCGGAACAGGCCGGCGTGCCGAACCGCTTGTCAAAATGCACCCAGGTGGGGGTCATGCTCTGGGGCTCCACATAGCTCCAGGCGCCGGAGTTCTTGGCCGCGTTCCAGATGGCGTTGCGGGTGCTGCTGCCCTGGCCCTGCCCCACGTCGAAGGCCAGCCCGGCGTAGTGCTGGCTGCGGGTGCCGTGGCCCCCCTCCCAGATGCGCTTGAAGGCGTAGCCCACATGGATGCCGCTGCCGTACCGCCGCCGGGTCAGGTTCCAGGCCTCCATGCAGGCGGTTGTGGTCCAGAGGGTAGGGCTGTTGCTGCTGCCCCGGAACTCCCGCACCCGCAGGGTGGTGTTGTAGGAATAGGGCATGGGATCGCTCTCGTTGCGGGTGTAGGTGGCGATCTGGTTGGTGTAGTTGTCGTAGATCAGGATTCTTGCCATGCTGCTCCCTCCTCATTCTCCAGGTTGGCCTGCCGGCGGATCGCCAGCCAGGTCACCGCGTCCACAAAGCCGGTCTCCGGCAGGCCCGCCGCCTGCTGGAAGGCCAGCACCGCCGCCCGGGTGGCCGGGCCATACACCCCGTCCTGCGCCAGGAACAGCGCCGCCTGGTATTCCCGGGCGATCTGATTCAGCCAGGTCTGCAGTTGCAGCACCGCCGGCCCGGTGGAGCCATAGTCCAGCGTCTGGTCCGGCCGCGGAGTGGGCAGGGCGGTGGGGTTGATGGGCTCCCGGGCCATCAGGCTCAGGAACACCGCCGTCAGCGCGCCCCAGGTCTGGGGCCCGGTGATGCCGTCCACCTCCAGCCCGAACAGGGTCTGGAAGCTGCGGATGCCCTCGGCCACCGCCTCGGTATACATGTCGGTGATACCGGGGCTCTGCACCGCCGGGTAAAAGTAGGCCACGTATGCCAGCAAAAAGGTGATGTAGGACACATACTGCCCCTGGCTGCCCACCTCAAACAGCTGCCCCGGCCAGCTGAGCAGATCGGCGGTGACCACCGGGCCGCTGGCGCGCAGCTGGGTGAACTGGGCGTAGAGCTTGTTCCAGGTGGCCTGCCCCACGATGCCGTCCACCGTCAGCCCCATCAGCTGCTGAAACGCCTTGACCGCTGCGGTGGTGGCGGGGCCGAATACGCCGTCGATGGCGATGGAGGGGATGGCCGCGTAGTAGGCGGACAGGATGAACAGGTAGTATTGCAGTTCCCGCACCGCCTGCCCGCTGGAGCCCTGCCGCAGCGTGCCCGGGAAGTCCCCCGGCCGCAGGTTGGGGCTCAGCAGTTTGTTGGCCACGTCGGTGTACACCTCATACAGCTTGTTCCAGGTGCGCTCGCCCACCACGCCGTCGGCGGTCAGGCCGAAGTAACTCTGGAACTTTTTCACCGCCGTCTCGGTGCCGGCGCCGAAGATCCCATCCACCGTGGGGCTGGTCAGCGCCGAGTAGTTGGTGGCGGCGATCCGCAGATAGAACTGCACCAGCTGCACGTTGGTGCCCCGGTCGCCCCGGCGCAGCGGCGTGCCCGGATACCGGCCCGCTCCGCCGGAATTGAGGTCGTCCTCCACCTCGGTGTAGGCGGCGTAGAGTTTGTTCCAGGTCTTTTCGCCCACCACGCCGTCGGCGGTCAGGCCATTGGCCGCCTGGAATTTCTTTACCGCCGCCGTGGTGGCCGGCCCGTATTTGCCGTCCACCGTCAGGCTGGGCAGGGAGGAATCGAACTGGGCCAGGGTGTTCAGCCAGAACTGCACCTGCTGCACCGCGGAGCCGCTGCTGCCCTCCCGCAGCATAGTGCCGCCCCAGGCCCCGCCGTTCACCTCGCCCTCGATGGTCTCGCCCTCGCTGGTCAGTTCGGCCAGGTCCTTGATGCTCACGTAGATATAGCTGATCTTGTACCAGGTGGCCCGGCCCACCACGCCGTCGGCGGTCAGGCTGAACTGTTTCTGGAACGCTTTCACCACCGATTCCGTGCCCGCGCCGAATACCCCGTCCACCGTGACCTTGCCCAGGCCCGGGTAGTCCTGCACGATCCGGCTGAGCTGGCGCTGGATGGTGCGCACCGCCGCGCCCGAGTCGCCCCGGCGCAGCGGGCTGCCGGGATAACTCTCCGGGATGCCGGCGATGTTGTTGGTGCGGATGATCTCGATATTGTCACCGTAGTAGTACCGCAGGATGGCCAGCGCGTCCATCCCCTCGTTGGCCCGGTCCACCGTGCCCCACTGCTTCATGCCCTTGCAGCTTACCTGCTTGCCGTCGCAGTACTCGGTGTAGTAGGGCTCCCGGGTGCCGGTGCGCCGCACGTAGGTGTTGAAGATGTCGGCGGTGATCCGCTCCATCACGTCAAAAATGGTGCGGCCGTCCACATAATACTGATCGTAGCTGGTGGAGTTGGTGATGTTGAAGCTGTATCCCTTGCTGGGATACCACTCGGTGTACACCCGGTTCAGCGCCAGGCTGATCTGGGCGTGGATGTTGGCCCGCAGCGCCTGTTCCGGCCAGGTGGGATATACCTCGCTGGAGGCCACGTTGGCGATGTACTCCTGGAAGGACACCGTCACATTGCGGGCGCTGGAGGCGGGGGTGCCCAGATGCACCGTGATGGTCTTGGGGATTACCACCTGATTCAGAACCAAGGGGGAAAGTTCCACCGGGGCCGGGCCGCTGCCGCCGCTTCCGCTGAACAGGGGATGGGGCGGGATCTCCACCGTCACCGGCTGGGCGCTGGCGGGGCGCACCGTGTCCAGTGGGGTCATCTGCAGCCGGGCCAGGGTGGTCTGACCGTCAAATACCTGCACCCCGGTCAGGGTCAGGGGGGCGTAGCCTTCCATCTCGGCCAGCAGCGTCCAGGTGGAATAGGGCTGCACCGCGCTGTCCGGCGCAAGGGACAGGCTCTTGTCCGGCGCGGGCAGGGTGAGAGGGGCGGCGTTGCCGTCCTCGCCGGTCACAAAGGCGTAACTGCCCGGATAGCGGGCATCCTCGCTTTGCAGGGTCACCTGCACGCCGGGCAGCCCCGCGGACAGCCGGGCCGACGCGCTGCGCACCTGCAGGGTTCCGTTGCTCATATACCATTCGCTCCTTTCCAAAAGAGGGCGGCGCGGCCGCGCGCGCCGTGCCGCCCCGGGATAGCGGGCGGGCCGTGCGGTCCACCTGCTTCACTCTATTCCACCCCGCCGCCCGATGCTACCCGGCGCAAAGGCCTGTCCGGTGCGGGGATTTCCCGCGGCAAAGGGGTTTTGACGCATCCCGTCTGGCTGCCCGCCAAAATACCTGGCCCCGCCGCCTGCCGGCGCTCTTGGCAACCGGCGCGTTTTGGGGTATACTGTGAACAGATATACACCCGATCCGGCGGTCCGCCGCCTCAACAGAAAGAAGGAGTTGCTCATGATCTATACCCTGGAAAACGAGACCCTCAAGCTGTCGGTGAACAGCCTGGGGGCCGAGATGTACGCGCTGGAGCACAAGCCCGACGGCGCGCAGCTGCTGTGGAACGGCGACAAGGCTGTCTGGCCCCGCCGCGCGCCGATCCTGTTTCCCTATGCGGGCAAGATCAAGGACGGTAAGGTGCGGATCGAAGGCGCCGAGTATCCCGCGCCCCAGCACGGTTTTGCCCGGGATCTGGAGCATACCCTCGCCGGGCAG
This sequence comes from uncultured Gemmiger sp., assembly GCA_949295035.1. Classification (GTDB taxonomy): domain Bacteria; phylum Bacillota; class Clostridia; order Oscillospirales; family Ruminococcaceae; genus Gemmiger_A. The sequence continues at coordinate 1,647 of CASFJO010000003.1, read as the reverse complement.
ACCGCCGATTCCCTGATCTTTGAACTGGCCGCCTCGGATGAGACCCGCAAGTTCTTCCCCTATGATTTTGTGCTGCGCACCGTCTACCGGCTGGAGGGCGGCACCCTGCACCACACTCTGGAAGTGGTCAACCGGGACGCGCGGCCGATGCAGTTCGGGATCGGGTATCACCCGGGATTCGCGCTGCCTTTTGATGAGCGGCACACCACCACCGATTATGAGTTCCGGTTCGACAGCCCCCAAAGCCCGCTGGTGGTCAACTGCCAGCCCGGCGGCTTTGTGAACGGGGAGGACTACCTTCTGATGGAAAACCGGGACACCATCCCCCTGACCGATGCGCTGTTCGACAACGACTCCATCTGCATGAGCCGGCTGAGCAGCCGCACCATCGACCTGGTGGAAAAGGACACCGGCCGCAAGATCTCCTTCAACATCGAGGGCTATCCCTATGTACTGATCTGGAGCATGCCCACCCGGCCGCTGCACTTTGTCTGTGTGGAGCCCTGGCGCAGCCTGCCCGACCGGGTGGATGCCACCGGCGACTGGGCGGACAAGACCCCGGCGGCCCGTCTGGCGCCGGGGGAGAGTTATACCACCGACCTGGCCATGACCTTCTGCCGCTGATATGCCGATGGAGGAACGCACCGCCCTGCTGCTGGGCGAAGAAGGGGTGGCCCGGCTGCGGGCGGCCCATGTGATTTTGTTCGGCCTGGGCGGTGTGGGCGGCCATGTGGCTGAGGCGCTGGCCCGGGCCGGCGTGGGCCGGCTGACCCTGGTGGACGCGGACACGGTGGCCGAGAGCAACCTGAACCGGCAGATCCTGGCGCTGCGGGAGAATCTGGGCCGGCCCAAGGCCCAGGTGGCGGCCGAGCGGGTGCGGGCGATCAACCCGGCCTGCCGGGCCGAGCCGGTGGAGATGTTCTACCTGCCGGAAAACGCCGGCCGTCTGCCTTTTGACGGGGCGAATTATGTGGTGGACGCGGTGGATACCGTTACCGCCAAGCTGGAGATCATCGCCCGGGCGCAGGCGGCCGGGGCGCCGGTCATCAGCTGCATGGGTACCGGAAACCGGCTGCACCCGGAACTGCTGCGGCTGGGGATGCTCTCCAAAACCAGCGGATGCCACCTGGCCCGGGTCATGCGGCGGGAGTGCCGCGCCCGGGGCCTGGCCGATCTGCCGGTGGTCTACAGCGAGGAACCCGCCCTCACCCCCGGCCCGGCGGCCGCGCCGCCGGAGGCCAGCCGCCGCGCCGTGGTGGGCAGCGTGAGTTTTGTACCCGGCGCCGCCGGCCTCATCCTGGCCGGTGCGGTGGTCCGCGCGATCGTCGGCGTGTAAGGCCGATCCGGCAGGGCGGGACCCGCTCTCCGCCTGAAATGCGATAAAACCGCTGTGAGCCGTTAAAAATGGCAAATTCTTAACACGGAGGATGGCGGAAAACCTCTTCACCACAAGGAAAATCCGATGAGGACTGGCCGATGGAGGTGCCGGAGGGCGAAACGGAATAACCAGTGAATTGTCAAACTAAGTGCAACAGGAATTGAGTTCAAAGTCCCATAATTCCTGGGCAGAATGGAAGTTAAGAACCTTTCGAGGCCTGGCGTTAATCAACGCCAGGTTTCGTTTTAGTGTAGCGGGGGCAACACGGG
>CASFJO010000002.1 GCA_949295035.1 uncultured Gemmiger sp. | reverse complement strand
TACAGCGACGCCAGGTCGGAGTAGAGGTAGCCGGGGTAGCCCTTACGGCCGGGGATCTCGCCCTTGGAGGAGGAGAACTCACGCAGAGCCTCACAGTAGCTGGTCATATCGGTGAGGATGACCAGGATGTTCTTGCCCAGATCAAAGGCCAGGTACTCAGCGATGGTCAGCGCCGCACGGGGCGTGATGATACGCTCGACGATGGGGTCGTTGGCCAGGTTCAGCAGCATGACCACGCGGTCCATAACGTTGGCTGCCTCAAAACTCTTTTTGAAGTAGTCGGCAACGTCGTTCTTCACGCCCATGGCGGCGAACACGATGGCGAAATCCTCGCCGTCGGAGACGTCCGCCTGCTTGACGATCTGCACCGCCAGCTCGTTGTGCTTCATGCCGGAGCCGGAGAAAATGGGCAGTTTCTGGCCGCGAATCAGAGTGGCCAGCGCGTCAATGGAAGAAATACCGGTGCGGATGTAGTTACGGGGGTACACGCGGCTTACCGGGTTGATGGGAGAGCCGTTCACGTCACGCCGGAACTCGGGGTAAATTTCGCCCAGACCGTCGATGGGACGTCCCAGGCCGTCCAGCGTGCGGCCCAGAATTTCGGGGCTCAGGTCCACCATCATGGGATGGCCGGAGAGGGTGGTGCGGGTATTGTCCAGCGAGAAGCCGGTGGTGCCTTCGAACACCTGGATGACGCACTTGTCGCCCTCGATCATAACGATACGGCCCACGCGCTGGGTGCCGTCGGTGAGCTTCATCACCACCATCTCGTCGTAGGAAGCGTTCTGCACGCCGTCCAGGACCACCAGCGAGCCGTTGATCTGGCTTAAGCCAACATGTTCAAGGATCATATGTCTCTCTTTCGCTCCTTTCCCTTGTTAAGCGCGCAGCAGCTCGCCGATCTTCTGATCGATCTCGGCGGTGTACTCGTCGAACATTTCCAGCTTGTCGTTGGGGATATCATACTTCATCTTGACCAGTTTGTCGAACAGGCCCAGACGCAGCAGCTTGCTGATGGGGATCTGCCGGGCCACCAGCGCCTGGCTCTTCTCGTAGAGATGCAGGATGACCTTCATCATCTTCAGCTGCTTCTCCAGGCTGACATAGGTATCCTGGTCATGGAAGAAGTTCTGCTGCAGGAAGCCCACGCGGATGACACGGGCGATCTCGATAACCAGTTTCTGGTCGTCGGGCAGCACGTCGGAGCCGATCAGCTTGACGATCTCCATCAGGCTGGTCTCCTGCAGCAGCAGGCTTGCGATCTGCTCGCGGCAGGACAGGAAATCCGGGCCCACATTGTCGTAGTACCAGGGGGCCAGGTCGGTGATGTACTCGGTGTAGCTGGTGTTCCAGTTGATGGCCGGGTAGTGGCGGGCGTAAGCCAGAGCCTTGTCCAGCGCCCAGAAGCAGCGGGTAAAACGCTTGGTGTTCTGGGTGACAGGCTCGGAGAAGTCAGCGCCCGGAGGGCTGACGGCGCCGATAACGGTAACGGAGCCCTCTTCCCCGTTCAGGGCGCGCACATAGCCGGCGCGCTCGTAGAACTCGGCCAGACGGCTGGGCAGATAAGCGGGATAGCCTTCGTCGGCGGGCATCTCTTCCAGACGGCCGCTGATCTCGCGCAGAGCCTCGGCCCAGCGGCTGGTGGAGTCGGCCATCATGGCGGTGTGGTAACCCATGTCGCGGTAGTACTCCGCCAGGGTGATGCCGGTGTAGATGGACGCCTCACGGGCGGCCACGGGCATGTTGGAGGTATTGGCGATCAGCACCGTGCGGTCGGTCAGAGGCCGGCCGGTCTTGGGGTCGATCAGTTCGCCGAACTCGGTCAGCGCCTGGGTCATCTCATTGCCGCGCTCACCGCAGCCAACGTAGATGATGATGTCGGCGTCGCACCATTTTGCCAGCTGGTGCTGGGTCATGGTCTTGCCGGTGCCGAAACCGCCCGGGATAGCGGCAGCGCCACCCTTGGCGATGGGGAACATGGTATCCACCACGCGCATGCCGGTGATCAGCGGGCGCTGGGCGGGCATGCGGGCCTGCACAGGACGGGGACGACGGATGGGCCATTTCTGGCACAGGGTCAGTTCCCTCTCGTTGCCGTTCTTATCGGTGATGCGCACAACGGTGTCGTTCACGGTGTAGCTGCCGTTCTCCGCAACCCAGGTCACGGTGCCTTCCACGCCGGGAGCGGCCATGCACTTGTGCAGGATGACCGGGGTCTCGGGGCAGGTGGCATAGACCTGGCCGGGGACCAGTTTGTCCCCTACCTTCACGGTCACGGTCACATCCCACTTGGCCTCGGCGTCAAGGCTGGGAATGTTGCAGCCGCGGGCAATGAAGGGGCCGCTGGATTTTTCCAGTGCGGGTAGCGGCCGCTGAATGCCGTCGTAGATGTTGCGCAGAATGCCGGGGCCCAGCGTAACGCACAGGGGGCCGCCGGTGGTGGTCACGGGCTCACCGGGCGCAAGGCCGCTGGTCTCCTCGTAGACCTGGATGGTGGTGAGGTTTTCGTCCATACGGATGACCTCACCCACCAGATGGTCGTTGCCGACATGGACCATTTCCATCATGGAAAGGTCAGTCTTGCCTTTGATGGTGACCACCGGGCCGTTGATGCTGTAGATGAGATTTTGAGCCAATTCGGTTCACCTCGGTTTTCGAAATTAAAGAGCGATGGACATACCGGAATTCTGCAGGAACCAATCCTTCTGGGCTTCCAGCTTCATATCCAGCGTATCATCCGCCTCCACCGCGCCGCTCTTGGCGCGCAGGCCGCCCAGACGGATGGTGGCGTCGGCGGTCACCTCGCAGCCAGCAGGAAGCACTGCTTTCGCGGCCTCCACGTCCTGCGGGCGGGCGTAGAATTCAGCCTTGTCCGCGTGGAGCAGCTGTAAAAGGGCCTCGGCGCTCTTTTTCAGATAGTCGGCATACTCCGGCTTTGCGGTAAAGGCGGCAAGTTTTTCTTCGCAGGCGTCGAACACCTTCTGGGAAATCTCGCTGCGGCGGGCGGCCAGCTCGGCGCCGGTCTCCACCACACTGTGAGACAGCTTGCGGTTGGTCTCCTCCTGCAGGCGGACCTTTTCATAGTCCCCCATCTGCCGCGCTTTGGCGGCGGCGGCGGTCTTTACCTTCTCCAGCTCTGCGGCGATCTCCTCGTCGATGGCCTGGATGATGGCGGTGCGGCGCTTTTCGCCGTCCCGCTGGATGGCCTGCATGAATTTTGCCGCGCGCTCGTTTTCTTCAATCATTTGCTGCACCTCAAATCTTAACGCCGATGGCTTCACGCACATAGCGGGTGATGCGGTCTCGGCCAAGGGCCGAACCGTGCCGGTCCGGGATGGCCAGCACCAGCGGGCCCTCCTGGTCCTTCTTCGCGTCGTTGACGATCTCGGTGAAATCGTCGGCGATCTTTTCCGTCACCAGGATCATGCCGATGTCCGGCTGCGAAAGGGCCAGTTCAAAGGCGTTGGTCACTTCCTCGGCGGTGTGGGCCACCAAGCCTTCAATGCCCGCCAGCCGCATGCCGGTCTGGGTGTCGGTGTTGTCGCTGATCAGAAAGAAACGCATTGCTGCGCCTCCTTTATACCAGTTTGTTCAGGATCAGGATGGAGATAACGACGCCGTACAGAGCGATGGACTCGCCCAGAGCCACGAAGATCAGGCTCTTACCGAAGCTCTTGGGATCCTCGGAGGCGGCGGCGATAGCGGCAGGAGCGCCCGCGGCCACGGCCATACCACCGCCGATGCCGGCAAGACCGGTGACCAGAGCGGCAGCGATCAGGCCCAGGCCCATGCTCTCGTTGCTGGCAGCGCGCTCAGCAGCGGTCATAACAGCGGTGGCGGTCTCGCCCTCAGCGCTTACAGCAAAGGCAAAGCAGGCGGCCAGCAGCAGAACCACCACGAAGGCGGTGATATTCAGGCGCAGGGTGCGCTTGACAGGCATGCCCTTGGCAGACTGACGGGCCAGGTAGGCAGCGAAGCCCATGAGCAGGCTCAGGGGCAGAACGATCAGGCAGATGGTCAGGAAAGTATTCATGGTTAAATCCTCCAAATCAATTTAATGTCTTGTATTGAAAACAGGGTGCCGGGCCGGAAGGCTCCGGCGTCCTGTTCTGGCAATGGGAAAATCACTCGGCCTTGTCGGTCAGGCTCACACCCTTGAAGGGATGTCCGCCGCCCTCGTAGCAACGGCTGAACATCTCGTAGAACTCAAGACGCAGGCCCTGGATACCGGAGAGCAGGCCTTCCAGCGCGATGATAAGGGCGTTGCCCAAAATCACAACGATGGGGTTGACCGGGTCGCCGGCCAGGCTGAAGATGGCCATCATCATGGCCGCGTGGACAAAGACGAAAGCGCCCACACGCAGGAAGGAAACGGTGTTGCTGAAATAGCTCAGCACATACTCCAGCAGCTCGAAGATGTTCTGCATGCAGTAGTCCGCCCAGCTTTCGGGTTTCCAGTTGGGATGACGGTCCACAAGGCCGATCAGGATCTCCTTGAAGAACAGCAGCACCAGACCGCCGCCGATCAGGGCAAAAGCCACCCCGGAAGGCAGGAAATGGGGGCCGCTCATAAAGTCACTGACGAAGGAAACGCCGCCGCAGTAGACCAGAATGCCCACCAGGCCGTTGTTGGAGAAGATCGCCTCGCCCCACTGGCCTTTGCGCACAGCGGCGATGATGTGCAGCACCATAGCGGCCAGAACCAGCGCCACGCCGATGAAGATGGCGCAGACCAGGATGGGGTTGATGGCGGCGGTGTCAAGCACCGAATGGGGTGTGCCGGGCCAGTTACTGATGGGCTTGCCGGACATACCAAGCATCTCATACACCGGATTCAGCGCTTCTTCGAAGCCGAACACGGAGCCGAACATGAAGCCGAACACCATGCTGGAGATACCGCAGGGAACGATGAGCCGGGCAAGGGCCATCTTCTTCCATTTCCACAGGATGAAGCCGCCCACGGCCAGCACAGCGCCCTGGCCCAGATCGCCGAACATGATGCCGAACAGCACCGTGAAGGTGATGGCCACAAAGGCGGTGATATCCATCTCACCATAGCTGGGCAGGCCGTACATGTCCACAAAGAACTCGAAAGGTTTGACGAACCAGGGGTTCTTCAGCTTGGTGGGCGGGGTCGCATTCTCCACCTCTTCCGGGTCGGAGATGGTCACCCGCATATGGCGGATCTGCTTGACCTTCTCGGCAAAAGCATCCGCCTGCGCGGCGGGCACCCAGCCCACCAGGAAGAAGTAGTTGTCGCGGTAAGCAGCATAGTGGCGAAGGTCAAAGGCTTCCTCATGCCACTTCAGCTGCTGGTAGATCTCGCTGCAGGTCTCTTTCTGCTCGGCCCAGCAGCGGGTGATCTCGGCTTCTTTCTCCTCGATCTTCTTCTGGCAGTCGGCGATCTCATCACCCAGCTGCTTTACGATGGACTCGGGGGTACCGGAAGCCTCAGGCAGATGCAGACGCTCGAAGAACAGAGTGGCGAAGATGCCGTCGATCTCGTCGGCATTCTGCAGCGGCGTAAAATAAATGCCCCAGTAACCGCCCTTGTCCTCACTGCAGGTGACGAACAGCACATGGGGGTTTTCAGCATACGCCACCATCATGCGGGCGTAGCTGGCCTTGGGCAGAAAGCCGAAACGCACCTTGATATACTCGCCCTTGATGATCTCGTCAAAGGGCATGTCCAGGCCGGCAAAGTGGCTGAACTGGGCTTTCTTTTCTTCCAGTTCGCTCTTTTCCTTTTCCAGCTCCGCTTTCTCGGTCTGCATGCGGGCCAGGCTCTCGGCGAGCTCTTCGATTTTTTCCTTGTCGTCCGGCTGGATGTCGCGGGCGGTCTGGGCGCTCAACGCCGGAGCGCTCTCCCCCACCAGCTGGAACAATTCCTCCATCTTCTGCAGATGGGCGGTATAGGGGTTGTCCTCGCTGAGGGTGATGTAACCCAGGGAGCCGGACATGTGCTGGATCGCCGGTTCCGGATGGAAGTTGCCGTCCAGACAGCAGTTGTAGATGACGCTGTCCAGATTTTTGAGCAGGCCGTCCACCCGCACCAGTTTCATTTTTTCAATGGCCAATGTATCCTCATCATCCTTTCGGGTCATACCGACCTTCGGTCGTGGTCGCTGATTCAGCGGCCTTCATCGCTGCTCGGGATTCTCCTGTTTCCAGCGGCGCATGGGCATCGTCATGTCCTGGGCAAGATTCAGCCCGCCCACGCCGGAACATGCATCGGTGAAAGCCGGGATATCCGGCTGCGCCACCCACACACAGTAGAAGAAGTGTTCGCCCCGCACCGCCGCACAGCGGCGCAGTTCAAACAGCCGGGCAAGACTGCAGACCGAAGCATAGATGCCGGCGACCTTCCATTTTTCCTCGTTCCAAAGCCGGGCCATCTGCCCGTTTACCTCGGCGATCTCGCTATTCAAAAGTTCGATGTTCTTTTGCAGGTTCGCCACGATCTGCTCGGGAGTGCCCGCCGCACCGGGCAGGCGGACACGCTCGAAAAACGCCTCGGAGAAGATGCCGTCCACCCGGGCCGCGTCCTTCTTCGGTGCAAAGTAGACGCCCCAGAGGGCCTTGTCGTCCTCGCTGCAGGGGACGAACAGGATGTAGGGGTCGGAACTGAAATCCTTCTGAAGCATCGCATACCCACGCTTGGGCAGGCGGCCGAAACGGATCTTCACATACTCGCACTGCTGGGTCAGTTCCACCGGCACATCCAGAGAGGAAAAGTGCGCGAAGGACTCAGCGCCCTTGGTGCAGATCTCCAGCTGTTTTTCCAGCAGTTCCCGGTCCTTGCGGTGAGTCTCCAGCCGCTCGTTCAGGTCGGCAAGATAGTCCCGCGTGCCCTGGGCGCGTCCGTCTGCGAGGGTAGGTTCCACCACCGGGATCTCAAACCCTTTTGCCAGAGCCTCGATCTGCTCCACCAGCGGGCCCCAGGGATTGTCCTCGTTCAGCGCGGCGTAACCGGCGGAAGCGCTCATGTGATCCAGCGCACGGGCGGGATGCACCCGCTTGCCGTCCACGCAGCAACCCTCGATGAATGCGTCCAGCTTTTCCAGGGGGCCGTCCACCCAGACAAGCTGCATTTTGGGGTCAAAAAACATTGCGGCCCCCCCTTAATCGCCCACGCCTACCAGCAGGGTGGCGATATCGTCCGGGGCAAGGCCATAGCGCACGCCCTCGATGATGTGCACGATGTTGGTAAGCTCGTTTTCAGCCAAAAAGATGTAGCAGAACAGCACCACGCTGGGGTTAGTGGAAAAGCGCAGCTTTTTCAGATGCCAGCGATAGTCGATCTTGCGCACGCCCTCTTCGATATAGTCGAAGCTCGCGCCGTAGAATTCGGAAGCATAAGGCGTGTTCACCAACCGGTGGATCACATCCTGGGCGTCCTGGGCGTCCATGAGGTTTTCCAGCTGACGCGGCGTCATGTTGGAAACGCTCAGGCTCACCCGCTTGCGGATGAACGCCTGGTCGGCCCGAAGCACGCTCTTCAAGCGGTAGATATCTGCGATGGCCCGCAGATCGCTCTGACGGCGCAGCAGATACAGCATCTCTTCCTTGCTCCTGCCCGACAGCTTGGTAGAAGCGATCTGTTCCACCTGGGTGTTGACGAAGCTGTCCAGCGCTGCTTCCAGTTCCAGCAGACCGCTGTTTTCCAGCGCAAAGTCAGGATCGTCTACAAAGGGGCGCAGCACCTTTGCGTAAGGCGTGCCTTCCAGCGCCAGCACCAGCATTTTGAAGCTGGTGGCCATGGACATGGCGTTGAGGTTCAGGCAGGAATGCTTTTTAATGAAGTCCGGCATGGTGTAAATGGACACATCCCCATCCGGCGCGTGAAGCTCCTGCAGACGGGTGGTAATGGCCTGCACCTCGCTGCGGATAATAAAGTAACGGTAGAAGTCGTGGCCGATGTTCATCTCATACCGGCACAGGGAGGCGTACTGCTCAAACAGATTGAGCCGTAAAAGCGTCTCCAGCTGAGCACGATGGGTGGTGGCCGGGTTCGCCGCCTGCAGCGCCTCGGAATAGGCGGTGCGGGTCTTGAGGTAGCTGATCAGGTCCGGCAAGTCGCGGCAGTTCAGCAGTTCCTGATAGTTTCGTGCGGTGAGCCGGCGGCCGTACATCGCCCGCGCCTTTGCCAAGATGGCGTTAGACGCCTGGGTGTTGCCCATGTCACTGCCCCCCGCCCAACACCCGGGTCAGAATGGTATCGACCCAGGCGTCCTGATTTTTTTCAAGCTGCTGGTCCAGCTGTTCCAGGATCTGCTGCTTGCGCTTGGCCTGGGCGGCAAGCTCGCCTTCAGCGCGCTCTTTCTCCGCCTGCGCGAATGCGTCCACGTCGCGACGCATATCCTCCATCGCCTGCTCCTCCAGCTGCTTTTCCTTCGCAGCCTTGTCGGCCTGTGCTTTTTGGCGATACTCCTCGGTGGCCTGGGTGCGTACCCGCTCCTCCTCGTCGATCTTTAAAATGGCGCGCAGCAATTCATTGGTGCCATTCATTGCAAAACATCTCCTTCCAAAAAACGCAGGATGATTGCCTGCCAGATCAAATTTCGGTTTGGCACCGCAGCTCTTTAATACTTATTATATAAGTAAACGGAAGCCAAATCAGCTTCATTATAAACCTATTTCAGAGGTGACACAAGAGATTTGAATTTTTTCGTCAAGTTACACATTTCCCATTTCTTTTCAATTTTCCTCTTGACAAGGTGCATAGCGTTTGATATAATAGCAAAGCAGCCTTGAAACGGCAGTGCCAATATGGGGGTATAGCTCAGCTGGGAGAGCGCTTGAATGGCATTCAAGAGGTCAGCGGTTCGATCCCGCTTATCTCCACCATCTCAAGGGAAAGAACTTTTCCTCGCTTCCGAAAGGAAGCGGGGTTTTGTTTTTTTATGCGGCAATCGTCACGATGTCCAGCCCGCCGCAGAACTGCTCAAAGTCGATATTGAAATCAATGTGCAGCTTGTAGTCCCGGTAGACATCCACCCGCTTGATTAAGCAGTTGACGATCATTTTTTTGGCCTCCATACTGGCCGTGTCGTACATTTCCGCCCATGAGATTATATCGTCATATTGGGCGTTCAGCGAAGCAAGCACCGTTTTCCCTTCGTCATAGGCCGCCTGTGCCGTTTCCATGTTCTCTTGAAGCTCCTGGCATTTGGCCTCGGCCTCGGCAATCAGAGAGCTTAACAACTCCTTGGAAAAGGTGCTCTCCCCACGGATGGTCTTGATAACCTCGCCTTTCAGCGTTTCAAGGTCAGCAGCGGCCTTGGCGTATTCCGCCCGGACGCTATGGAGCAGACTTTTCCGTTCCTCCATCTTTTCCCGGTAGCGGATATTGACTATATCGCTTTTGGGGATCGCTTTCATGCGCTCAAAGATCTGGCGCACCAGCTTATCAATGATCCCGTCAAGGACATGGGCCGTGTAGCCCGTCTGTCCGTCACAGTCCGTCTGCTTGCGGGTTTTACCGTATCCAGCGAGTATTCCAGGATGACCTCATTGCCCGGATTGCAGACGAACTGGTGGCGCTGCAAAATACCGAGGACAACTCCCTGCCCTTGCTCCGCCGTCAGTTAGCTGACACCGAGCGGGGCATTGAAAACATGCTCAACGCCATCCAGCAGGGCATCTTCACCAGCAGTACCCGCCAGCGACTGGAGGAACTGGAGCAGCTGCGTGACAATGTGAAAGCCAGCATCCTGCAGGCAGAACTGGAACACCCACAGTACAGCCGGGAGGATATTATCGAGTGGATCTCCCGGTTCCGCTATGGCGACCCGAACGATAAAGCCTACCAGAGGAAGATCATCGACATCTTCCTCAACTCCATCTACGTGTTCGATGACAAGCTGGTCTTCACCTACAACTACAAGAACGGCAGCCAGACTGTGAGTCTGTCCGATATTTTCTCAGCCTTCGGTTCGGATTCCCGGTCCCGTACTCCACCAAAACAATAACTCACACAGTCAATGCTGTGTGAGTTATTGTTTTATCCAAGAAGAATATGAGGACGAACACTCAGTTAAAAGATGTGTTCCTAAGCCCGTGCAAAAAATGCACGGGCTTTTTTATTTTCAATGAAGTAACAAGATTGGATGTTTACAGTGGGGAGTAAATTTTTTGAGGAACTATCCCGGTGTCTCGGAAAGGAGCAAATTGAATCCCTTAGGTTCGGATTTTTGTTGTGCATTTTTTCTCAAACTATAGGTCTTTGCTGTTTTTCAGAACTGTTCCCCGCCAATACATCACTGCGCGCCCCTGGACCTATTCAGGCTCAGGGGCGCGCAGTGATGTATCTTCAGGTAAAATCTTCGATCACGCCGCCGCCCAGCACCGCGCCGCCCGCATACAGCACCGCGCTCTGGCCGGGCGCGGGGGCCCGCACCGGCTCGTCGAACTCCAGCCATTCCGCGCCGTCAAACCGGCAGGGCGCGGGTTTGGCCGCGCTGCGTACCCGGGCCAGGTAACCGCCCGCGGGGGGCATGGCGGCCGGGCCGGCCCAATCCCGCAGGCGTACCCGCCGGGCAAACTCCTGCCCGGCGCGCCCCAGCTGGATATCGCCGTTTTTGAGGATACGCTGCACAAATACCGGCTCGCCCAAGGCAATACCCAGACCCCGGCGCTGGCCCACCGTGTAGCTGGCCACCCCCTTGTGCGGGCCAAGGTCCTGCCCCTCCGGGCCGATGAACCGCCCGCTGCGGTCGGTCAGGCCACGGGCACGGATAAAGGCGGTGTAGTCTCCGTCGGGGATAAAGCAGATCTCCATACTGTCCGGCGCATCGGCGCAGGCAAGGCGGCTCTCCCGGGCCATGGCCCGGATGTCGTCCTTTTCAAACTCACCCAGAGGCAGTACCAGCCGCCGGAGGATATCCTGCTCCAGCCGGTAGAGCATATAGCTCTGATCCCGGGCCTCGCTCAGAGGCCGGTGTACCCGGAAAACGCCGTCCGCATCCTCCAGCACCCGGGCGTAGTGCCCGGTGGCGATCAGTTCAATACCCAGACGGTCAGCCTCTCGGGCCAGCAGCCGGAACTTCAGCGCCGGATTGCACCGGATGCAGGGGTTTGGAGTCTCGCCCCGGCAATAGCTTTCACAAAAGGGCGCTACCACCAGCCGGTCAAATTCCTCTTCGGCGTCGATCACATGAAGCGGCACCCCTAACTGCGCGGCGGACTTCTGCGCCGCCCGCACCGCGCCCTCATGGGCCGGGGAGAACCGGATCACCGCAGCCTGCACGGCAAATCCCTGCTGCTGCAGGATCTGTACGCAGACGCTGCTGTCCACCCCGCCGCTCAGGGCCACCAGGACCCCATCCTGCTGCTCAAAGGTAGAGAATCCCGCCTCAGACACCACAGTGGCCTCCCTCGCAGGCATGGCAATCCTCGGTCAGCTTACCCACGATGGGTTCCGGGTCCACGCCCTGCCGACGGTAATAATCGGCCAGCGCGGCCTTTACCGCCTGCTCAGCCAGCACGCTGCAATGCACCTTCACCGGAGGCAGCCCGTCCAGCGCCTCCACTACGGCCTTGTTGGTCAGGCCCAGGGCCTCCTCGATGGTGCGGCCCTTGATAAGTTCGGTGGCCATGCTGCTGGTGGCGATGGCCGCCCCGCAGCCGAAGGTCATGAACTTCACGTCCTCGATGCGGCCGTTCTCCACCTTGAGATACATCCGCATGATATCACCGCACTTGGCGTTGCCCACCTCGCCCACACCGTTGGCGTCAGGCAGTTCTCCCACATTGCGCGGATGAGCAAAATGATCCATCACCTTTTCACTATACATTCCCATGGCGTTATGCCTCCTTTTTTCTCTTGTTATTGCGCCAGCGGCTTCCACACAGGGCTCATGGCCCGGCGCTGAGGGATGATCTCCTCCAGTACGCCGCACAGGTATTCCGCGTCCTCCATCGTGTTCTGAGGCCCGAAGCTGAACCGCATGGTACCGTGCGCCGCCTCATGAGGCAACCCGATGGCCAGCAGCACATGGCTGGGGTCCAGACTGTCGCTGTTGCAGGCCGACCCGGTGGAAGCGCATATACCGCGCATGTCCAGATCCAGCAGGATGGTCTCCCCCTCCAGGCCCGCAAAGCTGATGTTCGCGTTTCCGGGCAGCCGGTTCACCGGATCGCCGTTCAGCCGAGTCTCGGGGATGTTGGCCAGCACCCGGCTGATCACATAATCCCGCAGCCGGGTCAGATGGGCCCGTTTCTCTTCCAGGCGGGCGGCCGCCAGTTCAATGGCCGCGCCCAGGCCCACGATGCCCGCCACGTTTTCGGTTCCCGCCCGGCGCCGGGATTCCTGCCCGCCGCCGTCGATCAGGTTATCCGGCAGCACGCCCCGCCGGATATAGAGGGCTCCCACCCCCTTGGGGCCGTTGAATTTATGGCCGCTGAGGCTGAGCATGTCCACCCCCAGTTCCTTCACATCCACCGGAACGGCCCCTACCGCCTGCACCGCGTCGGTGTGGCACCAGACCTTTTTTTCCCGGCATATCGCGGCGATCTCTTTGATCGGCTGGAGGGTGCCGATCTCGTTGTTGGCCAGCATCACGCTCACCAGCGCGGTGTCCGGCCGGATAGCCGCGGCCACGTCCTCCGGTTTTACGAACCCATCCGCCGTCACCGGCAGCCAGGTCACCTCAAAGCCGTCCTTTTCCAGCGCCTGCATGGCATGAACCACCGCATGATGTTCAAAGGCGCTGGTGATCAGATGTTTTTTGCCCTGGCGGGCCAGTTTGCGGGCCGTGCCCTTGATGGCCCAGTTGTCCGCCTCCGAACCGCCGCCGGTAAAATACACCTCGCCGGGCAGGCAGTTCAGCACCGCCGCCACCTGGGCACGAGCTGTATCCAGCTGTTGCTTGGCTTCGTAGCCAATGCTGTAATGGCTGCTGGGGTTGCCGCCCAGCCCCTGCAGCACCGGCAGCATAGCGGCCACTACCTGCGGGTCCACCGGGGTGGTAGCCGCATTATCCAGATAAACGATATGTTCCATCGTGTGTCACCTTGCCTTGCTTGGATTGCGGGCGGCACGCGGCCTTCCCGCTGGAACTAATATATACCTTTTTGGTGTAGATTGCAATACCCTCACGCAAAAAAGCCACGGTCAGCCCTGCCGCCCCCCATAGCGGCGGCTCTGCTCTACCGCCATACGGTCGCAGCGTTCATTCTCGGGGTGACCGGCATGGCCCTTGATCCACTGGTAATGAAAGATATGGGGCTGAGTCAGGGTAAGCAGCCGGTCCCACAGATCCGGATTCAACGCCGGAGATTTATCCGCCTTTTTCCATCCACGGGCTTTCCAGCCCTTGGCCCAGCCCTTCTGCAGCCCGTCGATCACATATTTGCTGTCGCTGCAAAGGGTGATCTCGCAAGGTTCTTTCAGCACGGCCAAGGCCTCGATCAGCGCGGTCAGCTCCATGCGGTTGTTGGTGGTCTGTGCCTCACCGCCGCTCAGCTCTTTTTCCACACCCCGATACCGCAGCACCGCGCCCCAGCCGCCCGGGCCGGGATTGCCGCTGCAGGCGCCGTCGGTAAAGATCTCGATCTGTTTCATGGCGTTCTCCTTATTTGTGGGATATCCGGGCCCGCGGCCCATATATGGTCTATTATACCGGGTTGACCCGCCGCCGGCAAGTACGACGCCTGACCGCCCACCGCAAAATCAGCTATTCCTTTTTTACATTGACAGTGATTTTATATTGGTCAAAAGCATATTTCTCTTGTCCGCGTCCGGCGGGTATGTTACGATAAGAAAAAGGAGGAAGAAAACAGCATGGAACTTCGGGTATTGAAATATTTTCTGGCAGTGGCCCGGGAGGAAAACATCACCCGGGCGGCCGCGCTGCTTCACCTGACCCAGCCCACACTTTCCCGCCAGCTGATGCAGTTGGAGGAAGAGTTGGGCGTGCAGCTGTTTCACCGCAGCCGGTACCGCATCGTGCTGACCGACGACGGGATGCTTTTGCGGCGGCGTGCGCAGGAACTGGTGGATCTGGCGGAAAAGACGGAACAGGAATTTCGGCGCGATCCGGAACTGCGGGGCGAGATCGCCATTGGCAGCGGCGATCTGGAGGGGATGTACCTGCTGGCCGGGTGGCTTGCCTCCTTTCAAAAACTTCATCCCCGGATCACCTACCGGATCTCCAGCGGCAATGCCGACCACACCAAAGAGCGTCTGGAAAACGGAACGCTGGATCTGGGCCTTTTGCTGGAACCGGTGGATATCAGCCGGTATGACATCCTCCGTATGCCTGTAAAGGAACAATGGGGTGTGCATCTTCCGGAACAGTCGCCGCTGGCACAGAAAGAGGCGATCACTGCCCGGGATCTGGCGGATATCTCCCTGATCTTTACCGAGCGCGGCATTGTGCAAAAGGAGCTGGAACGATGGTTCGGCCCGTACGCGGCAAACATTCGGGCGGTGGCAACCGGCAATCTGCCCTACAACATGGCGCTTCTGGCCCGGGAAAACATGGGCGCTTTTCTCACGGTACGGCTTCGCTGCTGCTATGAAGGGCTTCGATTCCTTCCCCTCTCCCCGCCCCTGGAAGTGGGCACTGTACTTGCGTGGAAAAAGACCGAGTCCTTCCCTCCTGCTTTCGCCGCCTTGCTGGAGCATCTGCGTCAATGCCTAACAACTATCTCTGACGATACAAACCAAGTATTCGACATACATTAACTTCTGCTTTACAATATAGACGTCTTCCCTGCGGAGGACGTCTATATTGTTTTTCGGAGGCGGAGCATGACCATTCAGGAAGCGAGCGAGCGCTATCAGATCCCCTTGAACATCCTGCGGGAATACGAAAGCTGGGGACTGTGCGGCGCGGTCAAAAAGGTGATGGGCGCCTGGCAGTACGACGACACCGATCTGGAACGGCTGAGCGTGATCCTGACCCTGCACGATATCGGCTTTACCGGCGAAGAAGTGGAAACCTACATGCGGCTGCTGCTGGACAGCGGAGACTCCGGCGCACGGCGGCTGGCTATGCTGGAGCAAAAGCGCCGGGCCGCGCTGGACGAGATCCACTTTCGGGAGCGTCAGCTTCAACGGCTGGACGATCTGCGCCACGCGATTCGAAAGGCACAACAGCAATCGGAAGGAGGAGCACAATGAAACGACGGATTGCCTCTCTGGCCGCTCTGCTCCTGTCGGGCGCACTGACGGCCTGCGCCGCCGCAGCCGACCAGAGCGGGACCTCTCCGGCGTCGGCAACGCCGCAGACCTTTTCGGCTCCGGCCGTCATTAGCGCCGCTCAGGAGGAATCCTCCCGGGAGACGCAGAGCGGCCGGATATTGATCGCCTATTTTTCGGCTACCGGAAACACCGCCCGCGTGGCCGGCGTTCTGCAAGAGGCGCTGGACGGCGACCTGTTTGAGATCGTGCCCCAGGACCCGTATACCGCCGAGGACCTGGATTAAAGGCGTATGCGTCCACCGATGCTTTGAAGAATGACTGCGTTGACCCGCGTTTTAAGTATGTCACCAGGGGCAGCGCGGAATATGTGGAGTGGCTCGGACAGCAGGAAAATCCCCAGGGGAAAGGCTGGGCGGCTGGCGCCGGGTATGGGGAGAAAATCCTGACCATCTTGAAGAATATCTGCGGTACGGCGGGCGGCGCTTCCGGGACTGCCGACATCTGGTACCGTGTCCGCAAGACCTGGGCAGATGCCAAGTCGCAGATCGGGGCTTTCAAAGTGCTGGAGAACGCCAAGAACTGTGCGGATGAGAATCCGGGATATCGTGTGTTTGATGTAAATGGTGTAAACATCTACACACCGGACACGGCAGCGTTTTCCCCGTATCTGGTGCGGGTGTCCATCACGGATCTGAACATCCGTAAAGGGCCGGGGACGAACTATGCCAAAATCGGGAAGTACACAGGAATCGGAACCTTCACGATTGTGGAGGAGGCAGATGGACAGGGCGCATCCAGATGGGGCCGGCAGAAAAGCGGTGCAGGCTGGATTTCGCTGGATTACTGCACGAAGGTATAAGAACGATGCCCACGGAGGTCACAAAAGGCTTCCGTGGGCATTATTTTTTTGCCTGAATACCCCCTCAAAGCGTTACAGAAATCTCCGTATGTTGAGGAGGTGTCAGTGTGAAGAAAGAGGACATGATTGCCATCGGCAATATGAGATTACAGGGCAAAAGCGCGGGAGCGATAGCCGCTGTGCTGGGGCTGTCCGTCAATACCGTGAAATCTTATCTGCGCAGGCATCCGGATATGGGATGCACTCATTTCTGCCCGCAGTGCGGGAAACCTGTCATGCAGGTCGAGGGGCGCAAGGAAAAGAAGTTTTGCTCTGACCAGTGCCGTAGCCGCTGGTGGAACAGCCATCCATCAGAAATCAATAAAAAGGCTTACTACCGGCTGGTGTGCCATCAATGCGGAAAGGAGTTTGAGGTCTATGGGAACAGTAGAAGGAAATATTGCTGTCGGGAATGCTACTGCTGCAGCCCGTTTTCCGCTAAGCTGAAATGCGGGGACTGCGGAGCATACTTCGGCTCCAAGGTGTGGCATTCCAACAGCAAATATAAGCGCACAGTCTGGCAGTGCAACGCCAAGTTTAAAGGGGAACATAAATGCACGACGCCCCATCTGTACGAACAGAGGATATCAGGAAGAGGGCAAACCGGCGCTTCGCCTGGCACCCGGCTCCGTGGTCGTTATCCCCGCCAACACAAAACACTGGCACGGGGCCGCGCGGGACAGCTGGTTTTCCCATATTGCGATGGAGATACCCGGCGAGGAGACGTCCAACGTGTGGCTGGAGCCGGTGAGCGATGAGGCGTACGCGCGCCTGGATTGAAGCAAGCGCTCCCCGACGGCGGGCAGCGCCCTTACTCGGGTTCTTATGGGAAAACGGCTTGTTCCGGCGTTAAGGAACAGGCCATTTTTTCGTTCAGCGGAAAAACGGCTTAGGCCCCGCGCACTGTCCGGCCGACGGCTGAATCGCAAAGCCGCCGACCTTTTGCCACACGGCCCGGCGGGATCGGATCGGCCCACGCGCGCATTTTTCGGCGTGGCATCGCGCCGCAAAATTGGCAGTATTCAAGGCGGGTTGCTATTTTGTCAAGAAAATGTTAAACTGAAATTGTATATTCGGAGCCTTGCGGCCCACGAAAATTTTTTGAAATTCTGGAGCAACCGCACATGCAGCCATTGGAAAGATCTCTGTCTATCAGCCAATCCATCGTGATCCAACTCACCGAAAGCATTCTGTCCGGCGATCTGCCGGGAGGTTCCGAACTTACGCAAGGAGAACTGGCCGAGGCCTTTGGGGTATCCCGCATGCCGGTGCGGGATGCGATTTCCCGCCTGGAAAAACGCGGCTTAATGGAACGGCTCCCCAACCGGCACAGCCGGGTCAGCCAAATCACCGGCGAGCATGTGCTGCAAATCTTTGCGATGATCGCGCTGTGCCAGACCCAGTGTCTGGAAGATCTGGCTCAGGACCCGGCCGCCTGGCGGGATTTCACCGCGGCTGCCCCCGCGCAGATCACGGCCGAGAGCATGCTGCGATTCCACCGCACGCTGGTGCAGTCGGTCTCCTGCGCTTATCTGCGCGCGCTGCTGAACGATATGGTGGAATGCTTTGTGCGGGTAGGGCTGCGCTATCCCGATGAAGCCTGCCGGGAAGGATTTCGCCGGTATCTGCAGGCTCTGCCGGACCGGGATTTCGCGGAATGCCGCCGCGCGCTGAAGGCGCATAACCTTGCCATGGGCAGCTGTCTGGTGAACAACCTGCTTCATAGCAACGAATAACCGGCAGACCGCACTGGCCGGCCTGCCGCGGAAAGGGAATCCATTATGCACAATCTACATCCCATCAAGCAGCTCCCCACCCGGGAGCGCGTGGCGTTGGCCTTGCGAAAGGCCATCTTCTCGCAGGATGTGAAAGAAGGAGACATACTGACGCTGGAGGCCACCGCCGAAAAGCTGGGCGTTTCCATGACCCCCGTGCGGGAGGCGTTTCAGATCCTGGCCCGGGACGGATTTCTTGAACTGCGCCCCAATAAGGGCGCTGTGGTCCTCGGCGTGCAGGGAAGTCTGATCCAGGATCACTACGAACTGCGGGCGATCCTGGAGAGCGCCGCCTGCCGCCTGATCTGTGAAAAAGGCGCGGATCTGTCCGACATTATCGCCGCGCATGAAGCCTCCTTCAAGAGCTTGCAGGGGCCGGACCCGCGGGAGTACAGCAACTGGAATCAGCGGTTCCATCTTGCGATCTGGGCCGCCTGCGGAAACGGACGCCTGCGCAGCATGGCCGCCGAACTTTGGAGTGGCCTTTCGGTGGGCATCGACACCAGCGCCGTTGAATTTACGCAGCTTTCTTTGCAGGACCACACCGCCATTCTGGAGGCGCTCCAGGCCGGGGACGCGGAGCAGGCCGGACAGCGGATGTACGTTCATGTCATCCGCAGCACGGAAGAGATGCTCGCCCTCTGCCGCCCGTCCGTCCCGTGCGGCGGGTGACCCATTTGCCTTTTCTGATGGCACGATCTTCAGCACAAACAGGACCGGGGCGGCTGGCGGCCGCCCCGGTCCTGTTCACTCTGGTCAGAGTTTTTGTACAAACAAGGCGCGGATGGCATTGAGCACGGCCAGGATCATGACCCCCACATCCGCGAAGATCGCCAACCACATGTTGGCAAGGCCCAATGCGCCCAGGATCAGGCACAGCATCTTGACGCCGATAGCGAAGGAGATGTTCTGGTATACGATCCGCATACACTTCCGTGCGATCCGAATGGCTTTTGCCACCTTGCGCGGATCGTCGTCCATGAGCACCACGTCCGCGGCTTCGATCGCCGCGTCGGACCCCAGCGCCCCCATGGCGACGCCGATATCCGCCCGACGCAGCACCGGCGCATCGTTGATCCCATCGCCCACAAATGCCAGTGTTTCTTTGCGGGAGGATCGCCGCGCCAGCAGCCGTTCCAGCTGCTCCACCTTGCCGGCCGGCAGCAGTTCGCTGTACGTCTGATCCACGCCCAACTCTTCCGCCACCTGATCCGCCACGCGGGCCGCATCGCCGGTGAGCATGACCGTTGTGCGCACACCGGCCTCTTTCAGTGCCCGGATCGCCTCCGGCGACTGGGGCTTGATCCGATCGGCAATCACGATATGCCCGGCGTACTCGCCGTTGACAGCCATGTGTATAATGGTGCCTGCCTTATGGCAGGGCACATACGCGATCCCCAAACGATCCATGAGTTTGTCGTTGCCGGCGGCCACTTCGACCCCGTCCACCCGGGCGGTGACACCAAGACCGCTGAGTTCCTGGATCGCATCGACCCGGCGGCGGTCCGGTTCCCTTCCGTACGCGCGCCGCAAGCTCTTGCTGATGGGGTGGGATGACGCGCTCTCCGCCAGGGCCGCATACTCCACCAGCTTTTCTTCCTCCAGGCGATTGTGATGCACCGCGCTCACCTCGAACACCCCCTGGGTCAGGGTGCCAGTCTTATCAAACACAACGGTGCGCACACGGGAGAGCGCTTCCAGATAGTTGGAGCCTTTCACCAACACGCCGGCCCGGCTGGCGCCGCCGATCCCGGCAAAAAAGCTGAGCGGTATGCTGATGACCAGCGCGCAAGGGCAGGAAATGACCAGGAAGGTCAGCGCCCGGTAGAGCCAGGCGCCCCAATCGGCCGTGAGGCCCAGCGCCAGCACCCGCACCAGCGGCGGCACAAGCGCCAGCGCCAGGGCGGCGGCGCAAACCACCGGCGTATAGATCCGGGCAAATCGGGAGATGAAGTTTTCGGACCGGGATTTCCGGGAGGAAGCGTTTTCCACCAGGTCTAAGATCCTGGAGACGGTCGATTCCCCAAATTCCCGGGTCGTGCGGATGCGCAGCACACCGGACAGATTGATGCAGCCGCTGAGGATGTCGTCCCCGGCTTTCACCTCTCGGGGCAGGCTCTCGCCGGTCAGCGCAGCGGTATTCAGTGCCGACATCCCTTCGGTGACCACCCCGTCGATCGGCACCTTTTCGCCGGGCTGTACCACAATGACGGAACCGATCTCCACCGTATCCGGGTCTACCCGTTCCAGCCGGCCGTCCCGCTCCACGTTGGCATAGTCCGGCCGTATATCCATCAATTCGCTGATATTCCGCCGGCTCTTGCCCACCGCGTAACTTTGGAACCATTCCCCTATCTGGTAGAAAAGCATAACGGCGATCGCCTCGGTATAGTCGCCGCTTCGCTCATAGAGCGCCAGCGCGAAGGCGCCCACCGTAGCCACGGTCATCAGAAAACTTTCGTCAAAGACCTGCCGATTTCCAATCCCCCGGATGGCCTTGCGCAGAATATCATACCCAATGATCAGATAATCGGCCAGATACAGCGTCAGGCCTGCGGCGAGGCCAGCACCGGGCACTGCGGCGTCCAGCCCGCTGAACGCCGTGGCCGGCAGATTTTGCAGCACCAGCAGCAGCAGGCTGGAGGCCAGGATACGCGCCAGCATCCTCTTCTGTTTTTTTGTCATTCCGGCGTTCTCGCGCCGCCCCAGCAGCAGCATGACGACTGCCATGACCACAACGCCGGCAAGCAGCGCGCTTACGATCCCTTGCTGCATCGTGTTCCCTCCCTTCCCCGGTTCTCGGATCAGCTGAGAAAGACCTCGCAGTCAGACTCCACGCGCTTGCAATTTTTTCGCACCTGTTCCATCACGGCCGCGGGGTCCTGTCCATCCTCAAATTCCACATTCATTTTCAGGGTCATAAAGTTGACCACGGCGGTTTTCACACCGGGAGTCCGGCGGGCGGCTTCCTCCATCTTATTGGCGCAGTTGGCGCAGTCCACATCGATCTTATAACTCTTTTTCATCCGGATATGCCTCCTGTTCGCGCAAACAATTAAATATTTGCTTAATCTTGTAATTATAATACACGCCACCCGCCGCTTTGTCAATCCCCTGACAAAATTTTTTTTGTGCCGTTCGGGCGGGATCGCCGGGCAGGCCGCGCCCGCTTGCACCGGCCGGATAATACTGATATACTGAAAGCAGCGCAAAAAAGGGCGCCCGAACCGGGCGCGAGCCTGGCGCGGGCGCCTTGCCATGACGCAAGCGCCAACGTTTCCGGGGAGGGAACCGCTATGTCTGATCTGCATCTGCCGCACGACCATGGCCAGGCCATGGAGCATCGGCTTGCCGCCATGCCCAACAGGGAGGAGTTTCAAACAGTCTCCAATCTGTTCCGGCAGCTGGGGGACGAAAGCCGTCTGCGCATTTTCTGGCTTTTGTGCCACTGTGAAGAGTGCGTGATCAACCTTTCCGCCATGATGTCCATGAGCAGTCCGGCGATCTCGCACCATCTTCGTCAACTCAAATCGGCCCATTTGATCGTAAGCCGCCGCAACGGCAAGGAGGTCTACTACCGGTCCGCCGATACCGAACCTGCACGGCTGCTGCACCGGATGATCGAGCAGATGGTCCAAATCACCTGCCCGGCTGAGGAAGGCTCCGCCGGGCCGCAAGAGCCGCCTTTCCCGGCGACGCCCCGCTGAGATCAGGATGCGGAGGAACCCGGTTCCGGTTTTCTCCCCTTCCAACCGCACATCTGATCCAAAATCGGCATCGGCCACCGGTCTCCAGTTCTCCCAAGGCGGCACAGAGCGGTTTGCAGGAGAGCCCACCGATACACCGTTTCATTTCGTTAATCGCACCACGCCAAAACATATCCGGGCATGCAAGAGCGTCCTCTTGCATTTTTCATTCACCGGCACATCGCCTGCCCGACGATTGCCGGCAGGCTGCCGATCCGGCCCTCCCCGTTCTGAACCGCGTTTGCCCCATGGCCGCAGTTCACCATACACAAAACGCGTCTCCGGCTGTGCCGGAGACGCGTTTTGTTTGATGCCTCTTTCCACGACAAGCGCACAGCTGCGCCGGATCACTTTTCCGCGCCCGGCTCTTTGGGCGGTTCCGCGCCGGAGGCAGGTTCCGGATCCTCCCGACCATTCATCAGGCCGCGGACCTCCTCCCAAAAACTCTGCACATCGCTGAACTGCCGATAGACTGAGGCAAACCGCACATAGGCCACCTCGTCGATCTTTTTCAGCTCCTTCATTGCCAGGGTACCTACCTGTATGGAGGTGACCTCCTTCTCGCAGGATCGCAGCAGTTCCTGCTCAATGTTAGCCACCGCATCCTCCAGCATCTGGTAGCTGACCGGCCGCTTTTCGCAGGCACGCAGCATCCCCATCAGCAGTTTCTGCCGATCGAACGCCTGGCGGGAATTGTCCTTTTTGATCACCATCAGCGGCACGATCTCCACCGTTTCGTGGGTAGTAAACCGTTTGCCACAGACCAGACAGGCGCGGCGCCGGCGTATCTTGGTACCGTCATCCGCCGGCCGCGAGTCGATCACTTTGGAATCCGGCGCTCCGCAATAGGGACATCTCATGCGGTGTTATCCTCCCGTTGTTTTCTCCCGGCAAGGCCGGGCAGAATCTGGCGCCCATGGTTTTGGAGCGCTGTTTGGTAATATTGTACATGATTTGACCCGTTTTGTCTATACAGGCCGCCCGGAAATCTGCCGGCCCGATCCTCGCATTTCCCTCCAATTGAACTGGGCCGGCCGGTCTGCTATAATACAAGCAGAACACCGGGGAACAAGGAGGCTCGACCATGGAAAAGCTGCGCTGCGGGACCCGCTATCCCATCCTGTTGATTCATGGAACAGGATTTCGTGACCGGGGATACTGGGGGCGGATCCCCAAAGCATTACGGGAACAGGGCGCTCAGGTGTTTTTTGGCGGGCAGGACGGCTGGGCCACGGTGGAGGAAAACGGGAAAACTCTCAAGCGGCGGGTGGAAGAGATCCTGCGGGAGACCCACAGCGAAAAGGTCCATCTGATCGCCCATTCCAAAGGCGGGCTGGACGCGCGATATCTGGTCTCCTCGCTGGGAATGGCGCCGCATGTGGCTTCCCTGGCGCTGGTTTCCGTGCCCAACCACGGTTCCCGCACCATGGATCGGCTCAGCCGGATGCCCGGCTGGGTGATGGGGCTGGCCGGGTTTTTCGTGAACCTGTGGTATCGCCTGCTTGGCGACAAGCATCCGGATTTTCAAGCCACCTGCTTTCAGTTCACCACTGCATGGGCCGAAAACTTCAACCGGCAAAATCCGGATGCGCAGGGCGTGCTATACCGCAGTTACGCCGGGTGCATGCGGTCCTTTCGCAGCGATATCTGCATGTGGTGGCAAAACCTCATCATCGGATGGGTGGAAGGCGAAAACGACGGCCTGGTCACGGTAGAGTCCGCCACATGGAGCGGATTTCGAGGGCCGTGGCGGGGTGTGGGCGGGCGCGGTGTGTCGCATCTGGACGAGGTGGATTTTCGCCGCCGGCCTATACGGCGGCACGGCGAAAGCTGGGACGTTGTGGAAGAGTACATACGCATGGTGCAGGAACTGCGTGACCGTGGGCTCTGAGGCTTGGCCGCAGCGGGCCGGCAAAGCCGTACGGCAACCGCCCCACAAGCCCCGTCTGCCCGGTATCCTGCTTTGCATTCTGACCTGCATATTTTGAGGTGACCGCGTAAATCAAGGGAAAAATACAGGCACTAAAAGCATCCTGAATAACGAAGCAAACCCCGGAAGCTGGCTGTTTCAGCCAAATTCCGGGGTTTTGTATGGCTCCCCAAGTTGGACTCGAACCAACGACCCTGCGGTTAACAGCCGCATGCTCTACCGACTGAGCTATTGAGGAACGGAACATTTATTATTATAGCGCGTTTTTTGAATTTTGCAAGAGGCTTTTTGGGATTTTTTCCGGTTGGTTGACGGGCGGACCGCCCCCATATTATAATAACAAATACCGGAAAGCAAAGACGTATGCGCATATCCGGGCACAAACAGAAAACGAGGACAGGGAATGCAGAAAAAATTTGACTGGAAAGAAGAAGGGATCACCCTGCTGCTGGAGTTTATCGGCAGCTTTATGGTAAGCATTGCGCTGTACAACTTTGCGGCGCAGGCGGAATTTCCCATGACGGGATTCTCCGGCCTGGCACTGATCCTGTACCGGCTGTTCGATCTGCCCATCGGTATCGTCACCATCGCTATGAACATTCCGGTGGCCCTGTTGTGTTACAAGCTGCTGGGCCGTGCGTTTTTTCTGCGTTCCATACGCTGCATGCTCATCAGCAGCCTGATGGTGGACTATCTTGCGCCGCTGTTCCCGGTATACCGCGGCGACCGCCTTTTGGCTGCCATCTGTACCGGTGTGCTGGGAGGATTCGGGTATGCGCTGATCTATGTACGCGGTTCTTCCACCGGCGGGTCAGACTTTATCACCATGGCGGTAAAGGCCGTGCGGCCGCACCTTTCCCTCGGCGTGATCGTGATGGCGCTGGATATGTCCATCGTATTGCTGGGCGGCGTGATCTTTCGGGACATGGACGGCATCGTATACGGGTTTATCATCAGCTATATTTACTCCATCGCGGTGGATAAACTCATGTACGGCATGAACGCCGGAAAGCTGGCCCTTGTGGTCACCACGCCGGAGAGCGGCGCCAAGGTCAGCCGGGCGATCCAGGACGCCTGCGACCGGGGCGTGACCCTGCTGAAAGGGCGCGGCGGCTACACCGATGCGGACAAATCGGTGGTCATGTGTGCCTGCAGCAACAAGCAGATGATCGAGGTGGAGCGGGCTGTGCGCAAGGTCGAACCGCAATCCTTTATCATTATCCTCTCCTCCCACGAAGTGTTGGGAGAAGGATTCATTGAGCGCTGACGACCCGCCCGGTTTCGTCGCTGTCCCCCGAAAGGCGCCTTGGCGCCTGCGGCCACTTTTTCTCAGAATGTCAAAGACGCGGCGCTCTTTTGAGCGCCGCGTCTTTTTGCCTCCTGTGCGATCAGGGATTCGGGTTGTTTTTGAGCACCACGTCGTGGCTGCCGCCCTCCACGATGCTGGTGGAGGAGACCACCGTCAGGCGGGCTTTCTGCTGCAGTTCCGGAATGGTCAGCGCGCCACAGTTGCACATGGTGCTGCGCACCTTATACAGAGTAGTGGTAACACCGTCAGCCAAGGAGCCCGCATAGGGCACATAGCTGTCCACACCCTCTTCAAAACTCAGCTTGGCAGCGCCGCCCAGGTCATACCGCTGCCAGTTGCGGGCCCGGTTGGAGCCCTCGCCCCAGTATTCCTTCATATAGCTGCCGTTGATCCGCACCTTGTTGGTGGGACTTTCGTCAAAACGGGCAAAATACCGGCCCAGCATGACAAAATCCGCGCCCATGGCCAGCGCCAGGGTGATATGGTAATCGTGCACGATGCCGCCGTCGGAGCAGATCGGCACATAAACGCCGGTCTCGGCAAAATATTCGTCCCGGGCTTTGGCCACCTCGATCACCGCGGTGGCCTGGCCGCGGCCGATGCCCTTGGTCTCGCGGGTAATGCAGATAGAGCCGCCGCCGATGCCCACCTTGACAAAATCCGCCCCGGCTTCAGCCAGGAAACGGAACCCATCCCGGTCCACCACGTTGCCGGCGCCTACCTTCACAGTGTCGCCATATTTTTCCCGAATCCATGCCAGAGTCTGAGCCTGCCAGGCGGAGAATCCCTCGGAGGAGTCTATGCAGAGCACGTCCACACCGGCGTTCACCAGGGCCGGCACCCGCTCAGCGTAGTCGCGGGTGTTGATGCCCGCACCCACCACATAACTCTTGCCGGCGTCCAGCAGTTCGTTGACGTTTTCCTTGTGGCTGTCATAGTCTTTGCGGAACACCATATATTTCAGATGGCCTTCCGCGTCGATCAGGGGCAGGCTGTTGATCTTGTTGTCCCAGATAATGTCGTTGGCTTCCTTCAGGGTGGTGGTATCCGGCGCGGTGACCAGCTTGTCCAGCGGGGTCATGAAGCTGCTGACACAGATGTCGGTGGACATACGGCTGACCCGGTAATCCCGGCTGGCCACGATGCCCAACAGCTTTCCGTTCGGGGTGCCGTCGTCGGTGATGGCCACGGTGGAATGGCCGGTCTTTTGCTTCAGCGCCAGCACGTCGGCCAGGCTGGCGTCCGGGCTCAGGTTGGAATCGCTGGTGACAAAACCGCGCTTGTAGCTCTTGACATTGGCGATCATAGCCGCCTCGTTTTCAATGCTCTGTGACCCGTAAATAAAGGAGATGCCTCCCTGACGAGCCAGCGCAATGGCCAGCTTCTCGCCCGAGACGGACTGCATGATGGCGCTGATCATGGGGATGTTCATGGTGAGAGGGCACTCTTCCTGCCCTTTGCGGAACTTGACCAGCGGGGTCTTGAGGCTGACCGCGTCCGGCACGCACTCAGCCGAGGAATAGCCGGGCACCAGCAGATACTCGCCGAAGGTACGGGAGGGCTCTTCAAAATAATACGCCATGTTCTTTCTCCTTTGCATTTACTCCATGACCGCGCGGAGAACAGAAAACGGCACGGAGAGTGTTTTCCGGGCCGCGCGGTAGTGTCTGGTTTTATATTTGTACGAGTATACCACATTTTGTAACGAATTGCAAAATGCGTCTGCGACAAACTTTTTTCCGCCGAGCCGGCAAAAGCGTGCATTTCGCCCGGCAAACCGCCTAACAGTCATACTTTTGCACGGCCGCCCCGCACGCGCCGGTGCAACACAAAAACCCCCGCCGGAGGGACGGCGGGGGTTTTTGTGCAAAGAGAGATCGGCGAGACGCCCGTGAAACCGTGTGCTTAAAACCGCAGGGGGTGCGGCAGGAGGAGGAGCACACCAGACGCCTCAGAACACATGAAAAAGGTTGTAACTTTCTTGCAATTAAATTGTAACCCTTTTGACACCACTTGTCAATAGGTTATTTCAAAAAAGTTACAAAAAATATTGAACCTTTTCCGGGTCGGTATGTGCGCGCCGAAAAGACGCCCGTTGCGCGGTCATCCCAGCCAAAGCTGCACATCAAAGCAAGGCTTTCCTTCCCGCCAGCCGGTGATCCGCCAGCTGCCGTCCTCCATCCTCGCCTGCGTGAGGGAGGCCGTTTGCCCCAACGGGATCTCTTTGTGGTAATGGAGGGTCATGCGGCGCACTGCGGCGGAACGCAGCGCCTCCACCGGCAGCAGATCGCATGCCACATCCGCATACCGGGTGTTGTTCATGTGGCCGTTCATATCACACTGGGTATACCGGGCCAGGATCTCACCGGCCGGGTCCATCGTCTCGGGACGGGCGGGCAGAGATACATCCAGTTCCCGTTCCACACAGTAGGGCCAGGCCAGGTCCAGTTGAGGTGGGGCTTTGCGCAGAATATGCCGTTTTTCGGTATCCACAAGGACCCAGCGGCTGTCTACGCAGGCTACCTCCTCCCCCGCCTCGTCGGTGACCAGGGTGATCCGCTTATAGGTGGCGCGCCGGGGCGCCTGGGGCATGGTGAGAAATTTCAGGGCCTCATCCACGTGGGGCACACGGCGAAATTCCAGCGTCTGGCGCACCAGCAGAAATGCGGTATGGGTACGGGCGTAGAGTTCGTCGTTGATCCCCATGGCATTGCAATGGTCGGTAGCCACCTGCTGGGCAAAGCGCAGCAGCGCCCCGGGCAGCATCCTGCCCTGAAAATCCGCCTCATGACGGAACACGAAAAACGGCCGTTCAAACTCCGCGAGCAACTCCACAACAAAACACTCCTTTTCGATCCGCCGGGACCCCGGTTCAATATTCGTCACGGCGGCGGCGTACGCTTCGGCGCCAGGCGATCCAGGCCAGTGCCAGCACCGCCAGCCCCAGAAGGGTGGGAATGGACTCACCGCTGTCCTCGCTGTAGCTTTTCATGCTGCTCCATTCCCTGTCCATGGCGGTGTTGATCTCGTCCGGCAGCACATCAAACGTCTCGGTGTTGGCCAGCACGCTCGCGTCCGGATAGGCCACCGGACTGTATTTCAACCCATCGTCCAGCCGTTCCCACACCGTGTCCAGCGGGGTGGAATACCCCAGATAGTCGATGTTGGCCAGCCCCACGTCCGGCTCACAGAGATAGTTGATGAAGATCTCCGCCGCTTCCTTGTTGTCGCTGCCCTTGGGGATGCAGATCGCGTCCACAAACCGGTTGGTGCCCTCTTTTGGGATCACGAAGCCCAGATCCGGGTTCTCGTCCATCATGGTGAGCGCGTCCCCGGCGTAGTAGGGTGCAAACGCCGCCTCGCCGCCCTCCATCTTGTCAAAGATCTCGTCCATCACGTAGGCCTGCACCAGCGGTTTCTGGGCCTTGAGTTCCTGGGCGATCCGCTCCACCTCCTCCACCGTGGAAGGATTCAGGCTCATGCCCAGCCGCCGTGCCGCGATGGCAAAAGCGTCACGGCTGTTGTTGAACATCAGGATCTGGCCGGAATAGGCCTGGTCCCACAGCGCGTCCCAGCTGTCGGGCACCCCTTCCACCATGGTGGTGTTATAGACCAGCCCCACCAGCCCCCAGGTGTAGGGCACCGAGTAGGCGTTGTCGGGGTCGTAGCTCAGATTCCGGTACGCCTCCCCCACATCGGCCGCGTTGGGGATGTTGGAAAAATCCAGTGGTTCCAGCATATCTTCCGCGATCATCTTGCCCACCATATAGTCGCTGGGAAAGATCACATCATACCGGGCGCCGCCGCTCTTGAGTTTGGCGTACAGGCTTTCGTTGGTGTCAAAGGTGGTATAGTTCAGCTTGATACCGGTGAGTGTTTCAAACGCGCTGAGCACATCCACGCTGTCGTCGGTTCCGTCTGCGATATACTGGCCCCAGTTGTATACGTTCAGGGTGATGTTCCGGTCGGCCAGACGGTCCCAGTCGTAGTCCGCCGACACCGAGATGTCCTCCGTTACCGGAATCGTGTTTTCCCCCGCCGCGAACGCGGAGAAGGGCAGGCACAAGGCCCCCAGCAGCGCGGCCAGCGCCGCCGCCGCAAATCGCTTGCTCATGCTTTGGCCTCCTTTCCCGCCTTGTACCGGTCGCGGCGGCTGTCGGCCAGGTTGGAGAGCAGAATGATGGCCAGGATCACCAGAAACATGATGGTGGACAGCGCGTTGATCTCCGGGCTGACCTTTTTGCGGGTCATGCTGTAGATGGCGATGGGCAGCGTCTGCAGCGTGCCGCAGGTAAAGTAGGAGATGATGAAATCGTCGATGGAATAGGTCAGGCTGATCAGAAAGGCGGAAAAGATGGCCGGGGCCAGTTCCGGCAACACCACCTTGAAGAACGCCTGGCGATGGTTGCAGCCCAGGTCCAGCGCGGCCTCATAGAGGCACACATCCATCTGCCGCAGCTTGGGCGCCACATTGAAGATCACATAGGGCAGGCAGAACGAGATGTGGGCGATGAGCAGACTGGGAAAACCGATCACATCCTCCGGGAAAAAGGCCAGAAAGGCCGGGGCGTTCTGATTCCACCAGGCGGCCGCGCCGCTCCAGGCCACGAACAGCAGCATCAGGGATACGCCGGTGATGATCTCCGGATTGACAACTGGGATATAACTGACGTTGTTGATCACCATGCGGCTTTTGCGCCCCATGCCGCTGATTCCGATCGCCGCCATGGTGCCCACCACGGTAGCGATCACAGCGCTTACCAGCGCCAGCACCAGGCTTAGCCAGAGAGCGCTCAGGATCATATCGTTGTGGAAGAGGCTCTCGTACCACTTGAAGGTAAAACCGGTAAAGTTGCTGCGGCTTTTGCTCTCGTTAAAGCTGTAGACCATCAGCACCACGATGGGCAGATAGAAAAAGCTGAACAACACCACCAGATACGCGCGCATAAGCGCGCTGCCGCGGCGCTTGCCCATCATACCACCCCCTCGATGCCGTCTTCCCCGCCGGAGGTATTGGTGACCCCCATGCAGAGCAGCACAATCACCATGAGCACCAGGCTCATGGCGCTGCCCAGATTGTAGTTGTAGCTGTTGCCCAGAAATTGCAGTTCGATCAGGTCGCCTACCAGCATGTTGCCGCCGCCGCCCAGCATCCGGCTGATGATAAAGGTGGATACGCTGGGTACGAACACCATGGTGATACCGGTGGAGATGCCCGGCAGCGACAGCGGGATCAGTACCCGGGTAAGGATCTGGCGGGTGTTGGCACCCAGGTCCTGGGCAGCCTCGATCTCGGAGGCGTCGATCTTGACCATGATGGTATAGAGCGGCAGGATCATGTAGGGCAGGTAGTTGTACACCATGCCCAGCACCACCGCGCCGGCGGTATTGATCAGGGGAAAATAAGTGATACCTGTAGGCAGCGAACAGCCCAGCAGGCCGTTGAGCGCCCCGTTGATCCCGTTGACCAGATCGAACAGGCGCAGCGCGCCGAACAGCCGGTTGAGCAGGCCGTTATTCTCCAGCAGGGTCATCCAGGCATAGGTGCGCAGCAGAAAGTTCATCCACATGGGCAGCATCACCAGCATCAGCATGATGCGCTGGTGGTTGGCCCGCAGCCGGCTGAGCCACCAGGCGGCCGGAAAAGCCAGCACCAGGCAGATGACGGTGGCACGGGCGGCCAGCAGCAGGCTGCGCAGAAAGACCGGGGCGTACTCCCCGATCTGGCGCAGATTGTCCAGGGTAAACTGCCCGGTTTTATCGGTAAAGGCAAAATAGGCCACGATCAGCAGCGGCACGGCGATGAAGATCACCATCCATACCACATACGGATAGGCCAGGCGTGTATCTCGGCGCATGGCTCATTCCTCCCGGGGCATGATGTGGATCTCATCCGGCCCGATGCACATGCCGATCATCTCTCCGGGCTGGCTGGCGCGGGTGGAGTGGATGATCCACTCAAAGTCGCCCTGCTCTACGTGCATCTCAAAATGCACCCCTTTGAAGATCACATCCCGCACCACGCCGGTGAGCTGCCCCTGGATGGCGGGCACCACCTGGACATCCTCCGGGCGCACCACCACCTGCACCAGCTGGTTGGGCTCAAACCCCTTATCCACACAGGTGAACTCCCGCCCGGCAAACTCCACCAGGAAATCTCGCAGCATCACCCCGTTCAGGATATTGCTCTCGCCGATAAAATCCGCCACAAAAGCGTTGGTGGGCTCGTTGTAGATATCCTCCGGGCTGCCGATCTGCTGAATGTGGCCCTCGTTCATGACCACCACAGTATCGGACATGGTCAGGGCCTCTTCCTGATCGTGGGTCACATAGATAAATGTGATCTCCAGAGCCTGCTGCAGCCGCTTGAGTTCCAGCTGCATCTCCTTGCGCAGCTTCAGGTCCAGTGCGCCGAGGGGCTCGTCCAGCAGCAGCACCCGGGGCCGGTTGACCAGCCCGCGGGCGATGGCTACCCGCTGCTGCTGCCCCCCGGACAACGTGGTCACCCGCCGGCGCTCAAAGCCGCGAAGACCCACGATCTCCAGCATCTGCAGCACCTGGCTGCGGATGGCCTTTTCGTCCCGGCTTTTAAGCCGCAGCCCGAAGGCTACGTTCTCAAACACGTTCAAGTGCGGGAACAAAGCGTATTTCTGGAACACCGTGTTCACATGGCGCTTATAGGGAGGCAGGTCAGTGATGTCCTGGCCATCAAACAACACCCGCCCGCTTTTGGGCTGTACAAATCCGCCGATGACCCGCAGGGTCGTGGTCTTACCGCAGCCGGACGGCCCCAGGAAGGTAACAAATTCCTTGTCGTGAATGTCCAGGGAAAGCCCGGTCAGGACCGGCTCCCCGTCAAAATCCACCTGGATATCCTGCAAGGAAACAACGATCGGATGCTCCATTCTGCACTCGCCCCCACAAACCGGGCTTTCTGCGCCGCCGTGCAACACAAAAAGCGGGGGCCATGCCGCCCCCATCGCCCATGTATATTTATTAAGGTATACTATACAAAAACCGCCGAAACTTGTCAAGAAACCGCGGGCAAATCTTTCGCTTTGTTCTTGCGCCGCCGCGCCGGACGCGGTATACTGTCAGAAAACGGTACGCGGGAGGCGCGCATGAACATTCAGATTTTTGGCACAAACAAGGGCTTTGATACCAAAAAGGCCCAGCGCTGGTTCAAGGAGCGTGGCATCCGGTTCCAGATGATCGATCTGAAGCAAAAGCCCATGAGCCGGGGCGAGTTCGACAATGTCTGTCGGGCATTGGGCGGCTGGGAGGCGCTGGCCGATCCCAACGCCAGGGACCAGGCCACCCTGACGCTGCTGCGGTATCTGGCCGGCGACGAGGCAAAGGCCGACAAGCTGTACGAGAACCAGCAGCTGCTGCGCACCCCCATCGTGCGCAACGGCCGGCAGGCCACTGTGGGCTACTGCCCGGAGGTCTGGCAAAACTGGGAATAACAGTACAAGGGCGCGACCGCGGTCACGCCCTTGTGTTTTGCCGTTTACAGCATATTGGTGTAGCCCATCAGGAACCGATCCACTTCCCGGGCGGCGCAGCGGCCCTCGTTGATGGCGTGCACCACCAGCGACTGGCCCCGGCGCATATCCCCCGCGCAAAACACCTTTTCCACGTTGGTGGCGTAGCTGCCGGCAGCGGTAGCCACCGTGCTGCGCGGCGTGCGGGCCGTGCCAAACGCGTCGGCGATGCTGTCCGCCGGGCCCAAAAAGCCCGCCGCGATCAGCACCAGATCCGCCTTGAGGGTGGTCTCGCTGCCCTCCACCGGCGCCATGCGGGTGCGGCCGGTGGCCTCGTCCTTTTCCGGCCGCAGTTTGAGGGTAACGATCTCCTTCAGCCGGCCCTTGGCGTCCGGCACAAACTGCTGCACCGTGGTCTGGTACAGGCGCGGATCGCTGCCAAAGACGGCGATCGCCTCCTGCTGGCCGTAGTCGGTCTTGCAGACCCGGGGCCACTGGGGCCACTCGTTGCCCGGCGCGCGGGTATCCGGCAGCTTGGGCATCATCTCCAGCTGGATCACTGACTTGCAGCCCTGCCGCAGGCAGGTGCCCACGCAGTCGTTGCCGGTGTCGCCGCCGCCGACCACCACCACCCGCTTGCCGCGGGCCGAGATCGGCGGCTCGCTGCCCGCCAGCACCGCCTTGGTGGCCTCGGTGAGAAAATCCACCGCGAAATAAACGCCCTTGACATCCCGGCCCGGCACCGGCAGATCGCGGGGTTTACCCGCGCCGGCACAGAGCACCACCGCGTCGTATTCCTCCAGCAGCTGCTGGGCGGGCAGATTGACGCCCACCTCCACGCCGGTGCGGAAGATCACCCCTTCCGCCTCCATGAGCCGGATGCGGCGGTCCACCACCGATTTGTCCAGCTTCATGTTGGGGATGCCGTACATCAGCAGCCCGCCCGGACGGTCCGCTTTTTCCAGCACGGTGACCTGGTGGCCCCGGTGGTTCAGCCGATCGGCGCAGGCAAGGCCCGAAGGGCCGCTGCCCACCACCGCCACCCGGCGGCCGCTGCGCACAGCGGGCGGCTGAGGCTGCATAAGGCCGGCGGAAAAGCCGTATTCGATCAGCGCCAGTTCATTCTCCCGCACCGTGACCGGGTCCCCGTTGAGCCCGCAGGTGCAGGCCGCCTCGCACAGCGCCGGGCAGACCCGGCCGGTAAACTCGGGGAAATCGTTGGTCTTGAGCAGCCGGGACAGCGCGTGGTCCCAGTTGCCGGAATAGATCTCGTCGTTCCACTCCGGGATCAGGTTGTGCAGCGGGCAGCCGGTGGCCATCCCGTTCAGCACCATGCCGGACTGGCAGAAGGGCACGCCGCAGTTCATGCAGCGGGCGCCCTGTTCCCGCCGCTTCTCCTCCGAGAGGGGCGGGTGGAACTCATGAAAATGCCGGATGCGCTCCAGCGGGTCCTGCGAAGCGGTATTGCACCGCGCAAACTCCAGAAAACCTGTTGCCTTTCCCATTTGTATCCCTCTCCTCTCACTGGCCGCTCACGGCGTAAAATGCTTCCAGTTTCGCCTGTTCGCGGGTCAGGCCCTTCTCCTCAAAGCGGCCAATGGCGGCCAGCATATTGCGGTAATCGTTGGGCAGGACCTTTTTGAACAGGGGCAGCCAATGATCGAAGTCCGCGAGGATCGCGGCGCCCCGGGCCGAGCCGGTGGCGTCCACATGGGCCTGGATCAGTGCGCGCAGCTCCTCCGCGTCGTGCTTTTCGGAGACGGTGCTCATGGTGACCAGTTCCTTGTTCAGCCGCAGGTAAAAATCGTGCTTTTCATCCAGCACGTAGGCGATGCCGCCGCTCATGCCGGCGGCGAAGTTTTTGCCGGTAGTGCCCAGCACGACCACACGGCCGCCGGTCATATACTCGCAGCCGTGGTCGCCCACGCCCTCCACCACCGCCGAGGCGCCGGAGTTGCGCACGCAGAACCGCTCGCCGGCCACGCCCGCGATAAAGGCGGTGCCGGAGGTGGCCCCGTACAGGGCCACGTTGCCGATGATCACATTGCTGCCCGCCTCAAACCGGCTGTCCTTAGGCGGATAGACCACCAGGCTGCCGCCGGACAGGCCCTTGCCGAAGTAGTCGTTGGAATCGCCCTCCAGCCGCAGGGTCAGCCCCTTGGGGATAAAGGCGCCGAAAGACTGGCCGCCGCCGCCGGTACAGTCTACCGTGAAGGCGTCCGCCGGGGCGTCGTGGCCCAGGCGTCGGGTGATCTCAGAGCCGAGAATGGTGCCGAAGGCCCGGTCGGTGCTGGAGACCTGTACCCGCACCCGGCGGGGCCCGCCCTGCTGCGCTTTGTCAAACGCCGGCAGCAGTACCTTCTCGTCCAGGGTGTTGCGCAGCTTGAAGTCAAACACGTCCTGCTGGCGGAAATGGCAGGCGGCGCCGCTCCGGGTATGGTTGGTCAGCACGCGGCTCAGATCCACCTCACCGCCGCGGCCGGTGGTCTCGGTGCGCACCCGAAGCAGATCGGTGCGGCCCACCAGTTCGTCCACGGTGCGCACCCCCAGTTTGGCCATGATCTCCCGCATTTCCCGGGCAATAAAGAGCATGAAGTTCATCACATACTCCGGCTTGCCCTTGAAGCAGGCACGCAGCTGCGGGTTCTGGGTGGCAACGCCGCAGGGACAGGTATCCAGATTGCACACCCGCATCATCACGCATCCCATAGTGACCAGCGGCGCGGTGGCAAAGCCAAACTCCTCCGCGCCCAGGATGGCGGCGATGGCCACGTCCCGGCCGCTCATGAGCTTGCCGTCGGTCTCCAGGATCACCCGGGAGCGCAGGCCGTTCTGGATCAGGGTCTGATGGGCCTCGGCCAGGCCCAGCTCCCAGGGCAGGCCCGCATTGTGGATGGAGCTTTGCGGCGCCGCGCCGGTGCCTCCGTCATAGCCGGAGATCAGCACGACCTGAGCGCCGGCCTTGGCCACTCCGGCCGCCACCGTGCCCACGCCGGCCTCGCTCACCAGCTTGACCGAGATCCGGGCCGCCCGGTTGGCGTTTTTCAGATCGTAGATCAGCTGGGCCAGATCCTCAATGGAGTAGATATCGTGGTGCGGGGGCGGCGAGATCAGAGACACGCCGGGGGTGGAGTACCGGGTGTGGGCGATCCAGGGATAGACCTTTTTGCCGGGCAGATGCCCGCCCTCGCCGGGCTTGGCGCCCTGGGCCATCTTGATCTGGATCTCCTTGGCGCTGACCAGGTACTCGCTGGTCACGCCGAACCGGCCAGAAGCCACCTGCTTGATGGCGCTGTTGCGCTCGGTACCCAGGCGCTCCGGCTTTTCACCGCCCTCACCCGAGTTGGACTTGCCGCCCAGCTTGTTCATGGCGATGGCCATGCACTCGTGGGCCTCCTCCGAGATCGAGCCGTAGGACATGGCGCCGGTCTTGAACCGCTTGACGATCTCGGTCTCCGGCTCGACCTCCTCCAGGGGGATGCCGCCGTCCGCGGGCATGGCGAACTCCAGCAGCCCGCGCAGGGTGTGGGGCCGCTTTTCGTCGTCCACCCGGGCGGTATACTCTTTGAACCGGTTGTAGTCACCCTGCTGGGTGGCCTCCCGCAGCGCCACGATGGTCTGCGGGTCATAGAGGTGGTCCTCGGTGTCAGCGCCGGAGTGCAGCTTGTGCTGGCCCACGCTGTCCAGAGTGGTGTCCACCCCCAGGCCCAGCGGGTCAAAGGCATGGCTGTGGCGGTATTCCACATCCTCGCCGATCTCCTCCAGGCCGATACCGCCCACACGGCTGACCGTATTGGTAAAATATTCGTCGATCACATCCTGGCGGATGCCGATGGCCTCAAAGATCTGGGAGGACTGGTAGGACTGCAGGGTAGAGACGCCCATCTTGGCGGCGATCTTGACGATACCGTGCAGGATCGCACTGTTGTAATCGTCGATCGCGGTGGACACATCTTTGTCCAGCATGCCCCGGTCCACCAGTTCCTCGATGCACTCATGGGCCAGATAGGGATGGATGGCCCGGGCGCCATAGCCCAGCAGGGTGGCGAACTGGTGCACATCACGGGGCTCGCCGCTCTCCAGAATGATGGAGACGGCGGTACGCTTTTTGGTGCGCACCAGATACTGTTCCATAGCCGACACCGCCAGCAGGGACGGGATGGCCAGATGGTTCTCGTCCACTCCACGGTCAGACAGGATCAGGATGTTGGCCCCGCTGCGGTAGGCCCGGTCGCAGTTGACGAACAGCATATCCAGCGCCCGCTTGAGCGGTGTATTCTTATAATAGAGCAGCGGGATGGTGGCGGTGCAGAAGCCCTCCTTCTTCATGGCGCGGATCTTCATCAGATCCACCGCTGTGAGGATCGGGTTTTCGATCTGCAGCACCCGGCAGTTCTCGGGCTTTTCCTCCAGCAGATTGCCGTCCGAACCCACATACACATGGGTATCGGTGACCACCTGTTCCCGGATGGCGTCGATGGGCGGATTGGTGACCTGGGCGAACTGCTGCTTAAAATAGTTGAACAGCAGCGGATGACGGTCGCTGAGCACCGCCAGCGGGATGTCCACGCCCATGGAAGCGGTAGCTTCCCCGCCGGTGCGGGCCATGGGCAGAATGGCGTTCTTTACATCCTCATAGGTATAGCCGAAGGCCTTGTACAGCCGGTCGCGCTGCTGCTGGGTATGGTGTTCGGGCCGCTTGTTGGGCACCGGCAGTTCGCACAGCTGCACCAGGTGCATATCCAGCCACTCGCCGTAGGGGCTGCGGGAGGCATACCGGGCCTTGCATTCCTCGTCCGAGATCAGGCGGCCGGCGCGGGTATCCACCAGCAGCATACGGCCCGGGCGCAACCGGTCTTTCTTGACGATGTGCTCCGGCGGGATGTCCAGCACCCCCACCTCCGAGGAGAGGATCAGGCGGTTATCGTCGGTGATATAGTAGCGGGAGGGGCGCAGACCGTTCCGGTCCAGCACCGCGCCTACCACGTCGCCATCCGAGAACAGGATGGCGGCGGGGCCGTCCCAGGGTTCCATCATGGTGGAGTAATACTGGTAGAAATCCCGCTTTTCCCGGCTGATGGTATTGTCGTTGCGCCAGGGCTCCGGAATGGCGATCATCACTGCCAGCGGCAGTTCCACCCCGTTCATCGCCAGAAATTCCAGCACATTGTCCAGCATGGCAGAGTCGGAACCCTCGCCGTTGATCACGGGGAACACCTTTTCCCGCTCCTGCCGGATAAAGGCGCTGGACATGGTCTCTTCCCGTGCCAGCATCCGGTCGGCGTTGCCCCGGATGGTGTTGATCTCACCGTTGTGCAGGATCATCCGGTTGGGATGGGCCCGCTCCCAGCTGGGATTGGTGTTGGTGGAGAAGCGGGAATGCACCAGCGCGATGGCGCTTTCACAGTCCGGGCTGCTCAGGTCCGGATAAAAGCCCCGCAGCTGCTGCACCAGGAACATGCCCTTATATACAATGGTACGGGAGGACATGGATACCACATACGTATCCACACTGCTTTGTTCAAAGGTACGCCGGATCAAATACAGCCGCTGATCGAAGGGCAGGCCCGGCTGCACATCCTCCGGCTTCTGCAGAAAGCACTGCATGATGCAGGGCATGCAGTCCG
Source organism: uncultured Gemmiger sp. (assembly GCA_949295035.1). Taxonomy (GTDB): domain Bacteria; phylum Bacillota; class Clostridia; order Oscillospirales; family Ruminococcaceae; genus Gemmiger_A. Next base: position 1,943 of record CASFJO010000002.1, on the reverse strand, counting down.
CCGCTCGTTTGCCCAAAATCTCCTTATGTACCGGCACAGTGCGCCAGCCCAGCACCGGCACGCCCTCCTTTTCCGCGATGATCTCCACCATCTTGCGGGCCTGGCTGGTACGCAGCCGGTCCTGCGGAAAGAAGAACATACCTACGCCGTAACTGCCGGCCTCCCCCAGCGTGATGCCGCACTCCGCGGCAGCCCGCTGAAAGAACGCGTGCGGGATCTGCAGCAGGATCCCCACACCGTCGCCGGTCTCGCCGGTGGCGTCCTTACCGGCCCGATGTTCCAGCTTTTCCACAATGCGCAGCGCGTCGTCCACCGTATCGTGGGATTTGCGGCCGTCAATGCTCACTACGGCGCCGATCCCGCAGGCGTCGTGCTCAAAGCGCGGATCGTACAGATTTTCCTTGCGGTTCATATCCCGTTCCCCCTCTTCTGACAGACAAAAAGCGGCGCCCACAACCTCAGGGCACAGCAGCACCGGGGTTGTGGACGCCGTTGTCCACTGTATGGGGGATATTCTATACCGAAACGAGCCCTTTTGTCAAGGGTCCCCTTGCCTTTCGTGGCGGACGCTCATTCGGGCAGACGTTGAACCGCCTGGGCCATGGGGAAATTTTTGTACATTTTTCCTGTTTTATCTTCCGGTCAAAAAAATTTTGTTTCGACCGCAATAAATGGCCGGCTTATTTCATTATACCGATAGAAGTTATCAGTTTTATTAGAGGGCGGCACAAAAAATGAAGATCAACTGGAGCGAACATTATCTTATGGGTCTGGATATGCTGGACAACGACCACAAGCGCCTTTTTCAGATCGCGGAAAAGATCGTGAACGCAGTAAACGACACCCGCGGCATGGATGAGCGGACCCGTATCTTTGTGGTGCGGGAAGGCGTTAAGTATCTGAAAACCTACTTTGCCGACCACGCGGCCCGGGAAGAAGCCTACATGCGCAAGATCGGCTATGCGGATTATGAGGCGCACAAACGGCTGCATGATGAGTTCCAGAGCGAACAGCTGGCCCGCTTTGAGCGGATCACCGAACGCGACACCTGTACCCGGGACGAAGTGTTTGACTTTATCGGCGCGGGGATCGGCTGGCTGCTGGAGCACATCGCCACCGCCGATATGGCCATTGTGGGCAAAGGCGTGCTGTGCCGGCCCGCTGTGCGGGAGGTCAATGAGCAGGCCGTTGTGGAAGAGGTAAACCGGATGTTTATCGCCACCTTGAACATGAAGGTCAACGCCGATATCCTGAGCCTGAACTACGGCGGCGAAAATTTTGGCGAGGCGGTCTACCAGAAATTTGTCTACGAACGCCAGGGTCAGGAAGTGACCGTGATCGCCGGCATTGAAAAGGCATTCCTTGTCAAGGTGGCGCAGAGCGTATACGGCGAGGATCTGACCGACGCCGACGCTCTGGTATTGTCCTCGCTGGAGATTTTCGGCGCGAATTTCTGGCGCACGCTGGGCGAGCGGCTGGCTCGGCCGGAAAAACAGGCGGACTATCGGGAAGGGCACTTTTTGTCCCGCCAGCAGGTACGGACCATGTTTGACGATCAGCAGCCCGCCGTATCGGTGCTGTTTGGCTCGGATAAAGGCAAATTTTTCATCGCCTCGAACGATCTGGCTTTCGCGCAGCGCAGCACGGCCGGGCTGCGCTCCTGAAAACACGGGCCGCGCTGTAATTTTCCAGGATACAAGGCCCCCGTACAGGGAACGGACCTGTGCGGGGGCCTTTCTGTCTGCCGGGCATCCCCGCATTCCGCCGACCGGCGGGGCGAAGAGCTGCGCAGAGAGGAATACGGAGTGAATTGTCAAACTAAGTGCAACAGGAATTGAGTTCAAAGTCCCATAATTCCTGGGCAGAATGGAAGTTAAGAACCTTTCGAGGCCTGGCGTTAATCAACGCCAGGTTTCGTTTTAGTGTAGCGGGGGCAACACGGG
>CASFJO010000001.1 GCA_949295035.1 uncultured Gemmiger sp. | reverse complement strand
GCTTTTCTGCCATCATCGTTTCAATCACTAGTTTCTTAAATTCTGGCGTGTATCGTTTGTTTGGTATTCCTTTTGGCATAGTAAAGCACCCCACTTGTTATCCAGTATATCATACCGTCTAACAAATGGGGTGCAGTTCAAACAGCCGCGCGCCGTTTTTTTCTGCGATACCGCCATTCTACCGACAATCGGTTGACCAAACGAGCGCCGGTGGGGTAGGATGGGGGCGAGGTGAAGAGCATGTATCAGATCGACAAGGTAAGCTGGGGCGCATTTGTGGCCCGGCTGCGCAGGGAAAAAGGATGGACCCAGAAGGAGCTGGCCGAACGGCTGTACGTCTCGGACAAGGCGGTGAGCAAATGGGAGACCGGCGCCAGCCTGCCGGACACGCAGCTGCTGCTGCCGCTGGCGGAACAGCTGGGTGTGACGGTGACTGAACTGCTGCTGGGCAAACGGATGGAGCAGCCGGCGCCGCTGCCCCCCGACCAGGTGGAGAGCCTGCTGCAGACGGCAGTGCGCACCGCCGGCCGGGAAAAGCTGCCCCGGGCCTGGCGGGAGGGCCCGCGCTGGAAATGGCGGTTTGCCGCCGCGCTGCCCATCGGCGTGGCGGGGACGGCGGCTGCGATTTGGCTGTCTTGGCGGGCGGACTGCCTGCCCTATGTACTGCCCGGCTGCCTTACCTTGACCTTTTTATGCACATTCTTCGGGGCATATAGCTGCTTCTTTGCCCCCGTCCGGCTGCCGGCCTTGTACGATGCGTATCCCATGGAGCTGTTCTGCGATGGGCCTATTCGGATGTACCTGACCGGCCTGCGGCTGCACAACGGCAACTGGCCCTATATTCTGCGCGCCATCCGCTGGTGGTGCTGCGGAACACTGGCCTTGCTGCCGGTGCTGAGCGCCGCCGCGGTCTGCCTTCCCGGCAAATGGCGGGAAGCGGTTCCCTTGGTGCTGATGGCGCTGGCCCTGGCGGGATTGTTCGTGTTCCTGTATGGGGCCGGGCTGCGGCATAAAAATGATCCGCCCCTCCAATAAAACGAAAAAGCGCCCGGACCGCCTGGTCCGGGCGCTTGCTTTGTCTGGAAGGCCGTCAGGCGCGGGCGGCGCCGCTCACGTCCACTGTGGGGCCAAAGGGGCTGAAGGCCAGCCCCTCCACGGAGGGGTCCACCAGCAGATATTGCCGCTGGCAGTAGAGCGGCACAAAGGGCGCTTCGCTCAGAATGGCCTTTTCCAGGGTCAATACCGTCTGGGCGTTGATCCGCTCCGGCTCGCGCAGAAGGGCGGTGAGGGCGGCGTGAACGCCGTCGCTGTAGAAACCGGCCAGTTCCCCGTCAAATCGGGCGGGCAGGTCCAGCAGGGAAGCGGAGGCAGGCTCCAGCGACACCAGCGCGATCTGGTAATCGCCGCCTGCCAGAGCGGCCAGATACTCCTCCTGCGGCAGCTGCCGCACCGTGAAATAACAGGCAAACAGCTGCTGCCAGCGGGCGTTGATCGTTCCGATCAGCTGGGTGTAAACGCTTCCCTCCGGCGCCAGGATACTGATATTCCGCAGGGTGGTCAGCCCTAGTTCGGTCATACCCTGCTGGTACAGCCCCGTCGGGTCACTGGTGGAGAACAGCGCGCTGCCCACCGTTTCCCGGTAGCTCGCGCCCGCGTAGTTCACCGCGGGCGGGATCAGCCCCTGCGCCGGCTCACACCCCTCCGGAAAGGTCATCTCCGCATCCAGGGCCGCCGCGGCCAGCGCCTGCCGCACCGCGGTGTTGGCCAGCGCGTTACCCTCGCCGCCACAGTTGAACAGCAGCCCCCAGGTGCGGCTGGAGTAGGGGATCTGGGCCAGGTCCTCCGCCGGGGCGTCGCTGAGTTCCGCGCTGCTGGAACCGTCCCGCACCCGATCGGCGGGGGCGGCGGTGTCCTCGGTGTCCCGCAGAACAAGCCGCAGATTGTTGATCGCGCTATCGGAGGCGTCCCGCCGCAGGAACAACCCTTCGGTGGTCCAGTTGTACAGGTAGAAGGGGCCGTTGCCCATGACCGTACTTACCCCCAGGCCATAGGAGCCCTCGGTGCTGGCAAAAAATTCCCGGTTGCAGGGCATCGCTCCGGGCAGGCAAAGTTTGGCGAGAAAATCCGGATCGGCCGCGTCCAGTGTGAAGCGCACGGTGCGCTCGTCCGGTGCCTCCACCCCCAGCGTGTCCGGGGCGGCCCGCCCTTCCAGAACGGCCTGGCTGCCGGAGATGCCGCTGAAATCGTCCGCATAGGGGCTGCCGGTCTCCGGATCAAACACCCGCTGAAAGGCATAGACATAATCCGCCGCCGTAACATCCCGCAGAAAGTCCTGGCTGCGCTGCCGATACCAGATCCAGGCCAGACCTTCTTTTAATGTGAAGGTGTATACCTTGCCGTCGTCGCTCACCGTCCAGCTTTCCGCCGCGTCAGGCTGGGGATCGCCGGCCGCGTCCAGCCGCATCAGCCCCCGGAACAGATGGGTCACGGCGGTCACATCCTCGCTGCTCACCGCCAGCTGCGGGTCCAGATTGGCGGGCACCGCCTCCACCCGCCAGGTAAAAGTATTCAGATCAGCGCCGCAGCCCGCCAGGCCCAACGCCAGCGATCCTATACAAAACAGGCATATAAGCCGGATAAATTTCATGGTGTGGTCTCCTTGCTTTTCGGGATCGGCGCGGTCCGGTCAGCGCCGCGCCGTATACAAAATCACTATACCAAATATCACAGCCCAAAACAAGGCCAAACCCGGCTTTGCGCGCGGGATTTCGTTTGCATCCGGCACAGAAAGCGGCTATAATGAGAATGCCCGGCCACAACATCCTATGCCGGGCGGCAAGGGAGGATACCGGATGCAGCAGGTCTATGAGCCGCTGGCTTCGCGGGTGCGGGGCCGCAAGGTAGCGTTTATCGGAGCCGGGGTCAGCCATCGGGAGCTGATCGGCCAGTTTGTGGAGATGGGCGCGCGGGTGACACTGTGCGACAAGCGCACCGCCGATCAGATGGGCGATCTGGCCGGCCGGCTGGCCGCCCAGGGGGTTACCCTCAGCCTGGGACCGGACTATATGCAGGGCTTCGCGGGGCAGGATATGATCCTGCGGACCCCGGGCTTTGAATTTTTCACCCCGGAATTGCAGGCCGCCGGCAAGGCCGGGGCCGAGATCACCAGCGAGATGGAGTTGTTTTTTGAACTCTGCCCCTGCGAGATCGTGGCGGTGACCGGCTCGGACGGCAAGACCACCACCACCAGCCTGATCGCCGCCATGCTGCGGGAATCCGGCCGCACCGTGCATCTGGGCGGCAACATCGGCCGGGCGCTGCTGCCCATCATCGGGGAGATCGCCCCCACGGATATGGCGGTGGTGGAGCTGTCCAGCTTTCAGCTGATCAGCATGCACCGCAGCCCGAAGATCGCGGTGGTCACCAACGTGACCCCCAACCATCTGGATCACCATAAGGATATGCAGGAATACATCGACGCCAAGCGGAACATCCTGCTCTGGCAGACCCCGCCCTGCCGGGCCGTGCTGGGCTATGAGAACCCGGTCACCCGCTCCATGCAGGCGGACTGCAAGGGGGAACAGGTCTGGTTCACCCGGCTGCGCGAGACCGACAATGGGGCCTTTCTGCGGGCGGAGGACGATACCCTCTGCATGGCGGAACAGGGTGTCGTGACCCCCATCTTGCCCCGAAGCGAGGTGCGTCTGCGGGGGCTGCACAATGTGGAAAACCTGCTGGCCGCCAGCGCCGCCGTCTGGGGGCTGGTCCCGGTGGAGGTCATCGCCCGGGTGGGCCGGGAGTTTGCCGGGGTGGAACACCGGATCGAGCCGGTGCGTACCCTGGACGGGGTGCAGTGGTTCAACGATTCCATCGCTTCCAGCCCCACCCGCACCATCGCGGGGCTGCGCAGCTTTGACCAGAAGATCCTCATCATTGCCGGCGGTTACGACAAAAAGATCCCCTATGAGCCTCTGGCCCCGGAGATCCTGGCTCATGTGAAGGCCCTGGTGCTTATGGGGCAGACCGGCCCGCTCATCGAAAAGGCGGTGCGGGAGTGCCCGGGTTTTGAAGAGAGCGGCCTGGTGATCGAACATGCCGCCGACATGGCCGAGGCCGTGCAGAAGGCCCGCGCCCTGGCCAAACCGGGGGATATCGTGAGCCTGTCGCCGGCGTCCGCCAGCTTTGACCTGTACCCGAATTTTGAGGTGCGGGGCCGCCACTTCAAGGAACTGGTGAACGCCCTTTGATTGCGCCGCTCACCGGCCCGGCCGCGCCGGGCCCCCAGCCGGGAGCGCTGGCGGCGACCATCGCGATCAACCACCGGCTGTACGGGAATTGCCCGGCCCTCTGCCGCACCTTTGCTTCCGGCGAGGGCGGCCTGATCCAGCTGCGGGGGGACGGGGCGCTGGCCACCGGCCCCGCCGACGGCGAAGAGCTGGCGGGTTTTCTGCATTTTGCCGGGGTCCGGGCCCTGCGCAGCGACAGCGCCGCGCCCGCCGGCTGGCGGCCCGGGCCGCCAGTGTGTCAGCTTGCGCTGACCGGGCGGCTGCCGGCACTGTGCGCCCCCGCGGGGATGTGGCTTACTGAAGAACCTTCCCCCCGGCTGGCGGCCGGCCTGCAGCCCGGTCTGACGGAGGAGGAGCGGGACAATCTCTACGCCGACCTGTGCACCCGCCGCAACCACGGCCTGGGGGCGCTGGTCACGGCGGTGGAGGCGGGCGGCGGGCCGCTGGGCTGCGCTGCCCTGCTTCTGGAACCGGACAGCCGCACCGCGGTACTCACGGCGGTGGCGGTGACCCCCGCCGCCCGGCGCCGGGGCGCGGGCCGGTGGCTGGTGGCCGCTCTCTGCCGCCCGTATCAGGGCTGGCGGGTGCTGCTGGAGTGCGCCTCCGCCCTGACCGCCTTTTACGCCCCGCTGGGCTTTACCCCCACGGCGCAGGCGCCCCGCTGGTACCGGCCGCCGGAAGAAATGTAAAAATTAAGGAGAAATATACAGAATGTTGAAAGAATGGTTCGGCATCAGCGACGCGCTTCTGGCTGTGGACAAGAAGGCGCTGGAGTTGTGTGCCCCGGAATTTGCCAAGGTGGAGGCCATCCGGGATCACAACCAGCTCAAGATGCTGCATGCCTTTACCGAAAACCGGGTGGCCGCCACCCATCTGGCGGGCAGCACCGGTTATGGCTACGACGACGCGGGCCGGGACAAGCTGGACCGGGTGTTCGCCGACCTGGTGGGGGCGGAGGACGCCCTCTGCCGGCCCCATTTTCTCTCGGGCACCCACGCACTGACGGTGGCGCTGTTCGGCTGCCTGCGGGCGGGGGACACCCTGCTGGCGGTGACCGGCCGCCCCTACGACACCCTGGAGGGGGTGATCGGCATCGACGGGGCGGGCGCCGGCTGCGGCAGCCTGGCCGAGTACGGGGTGGCCTACGACGAGGTGCCGCTGGTGAACGGCAAAGAGCCGGACTGGGAGGGCATCGCCCGCAAGGCCCCCGGGGCCACCGTCTGTCACATCCAGCGCAGCCGGGGCTACGCCAACCGCCCCGCCTTTGACCTGGAGACCATTGGCCGGATCGCAAAGACCATCAAGGCCGCCAACCCGAAGGCGGTGGTACTGGTGGACAACTGCTACGGAACCTTCACCCAGGCCGAGGAGCCCACCGCCGTGGGGGCGGATCTGATCGTGGGAAGCCTGATCAAGAACGCGGGCGGCGGCATCGCCCCCACCGGCGGCTACATCGCCGGCCGGGCCGACCTGGTGGAGAAATGCGGCCACCGGCTCACCGCTCCGGGCACCGGCCGGGAGCTGGGCTGCACCCTGGATACCCTGCGGCAGCTGTACCTGGGGCTGTACTACGCCCCGGGCGTCACCGCCGAGGCCCTCAAGAGCAGCATCTACGCCAGCTGCCTGCTGGAACTGCTGGGCCGCACCGCCACCCCCCGCTACACCGAGCCCCGCAACGATATTATCACCAGCCTGGACACCGGCAGCGCCGAGGCGCTGGTGGCCTTCTGCCAGGGCATCCAGGCGGGCAGCCCGGTGGACAGCTTTGTGGCTCCGGAACCCTACGCCATGCCCGGCTACGAGAGCCCGGTGGTCATGGCGGCGGGGGCCTTCACCCTGGGCAGCAGCATCGAGCTCAGCTGCGACGGGCCCCTGCGCCCCCCCTACACCGCCTATCTGCAGGGCGGGCTGAACTTTACCGCCACCCGCGCCGGCATCCTGGTGGCGGTGCAGCGGGCGTTCAATCTGTAAAAAAAATGTAATATTTTGACGCTGCTATCCGTATTGTATAAAAATGGCAAGAGTTTTCGACCAAACGGAGGTACGGCGATGCAGCCGAAAGACTTTATTCTCAGCAAAAAAGAATTCAAACGGTATCTGAACGCGGTGATGCGGATGCCGGGCACCCCGCTGCACAAGCAGCTGGCGGTCACCCGGGCCACGTCGGCGGTGCTCTTCGCGGGGATCGTGGCGCTGGCCTTTCTGGTGCAGCTGCCCGGGGCGCTGCAAAGCCCCGCTCGGCTGCAAAGCCTGGGAATGACCACCCTGATCGAGATCCTGCTGCTGGCGGTCATTGCCTGGCGGATGCCGCCCTTGAGCCTGCGCCGCCGCCAGATGCGGATGGAGCGGTTCAACGGCCTGAAAGGGGAGCGGTTCCGGGAGGTCAGCCGGGTGCGGGTGGAGGATGGGTTTTACCTGCGCCAGACCGGCAGCGCCACCGTCAACCGCCTGCCGCTGGCCGAGCTGCAGTGGGCCAGGCTGGGGGACGGCTGCGGCGTGGTGGTGCAGTTCGGCGCCGGTATGTGCGACTATCTGCCGGCGTCGGCCTTCAGCGCCGACTGCCCGGCCCCGGCCTGGTGCGCCTGGCTCATGGAGCAGGCCGAGGCGGCCCGGCAGGAGGAACTGGGCGAACCCACCCCGCCCGCAGTGACCGACGGGGAGCCGCAGGTCTGCTTTACGCTGGAGGCCGACCAGATGGTCCAGCTCTGGGACGAGATGACCGGCCTGGTGCAGCGCACCGGGCGCTACTGGCGGTATCTGGCGCCCCAGCTGGTAACGCTGGGCCTGGCGGTGGTGATCCTGATCCCGCTGGCCTTTCTGGAACCGCTGGTGGCGGGGGTGCTGCTGCTGGCGGTGGCGCTGGTGGTGGTGCTGCGTCTGCCGCCGGTGCGGCGGGCGATGCTGCGCCGGCAGATCAACCGGCCGGAGCTGGCCATGTTCCAGGGCCCCCAGAGCCTGACCCTCACCCCGCAGGGGGTGCTGGTCCGCCGGGAGAGCGGGGACAACCTGATAGAATATGCGATGTTCGGCCGGGTGCTGGAGGGCAAAAAGGGGACCTACCTGCTGCTGCGCAGCGGGGTGCAGGCCCACCTGATCCCCAACGACGCCTTCCCGGACGAGGCGGCCCGCCAGGCTTTTGTGGCCCGGGTGGAAGAGAGGATCAAAACGGTATGATACAAAGCCGCCGGGGGCGCGTTTGTCAGAAACGCGCCCCCGGCGGCTTTGTATGTGTGCGGGAAAGATGACCGGTTCAGCCCTCCGCCTCCCGGGCAAAGAAGGCGATGCCGCAGGCCCCCGGGCCCGCGTGGGTGCCCACCGCCACCCCGATGTGGTATACCGGGCAGGCGGGCAGCTTCAGGTTGGCGGTCAGGTAGCGGTGCAGCGGCTCCGCTCCTTTGCGGCGGGCGGTGTAACCCAGCACGTAGGGCATGGTGCTGTCCAGCCCGCCCTGCTCGTCCATCAGCTTGAACAGCGCCACGTAAGCCCCGGGCAGACCCCGGGCCTTGCCGGCCAGCACCACCTTGCCCTCCACCACGCTCACCACCGGCTTGATGCCCAGCAGGGTGCCGGCAAAAGCCGCGGCGGCGGGCAGCCGGCCGCCTTTGCGGAAATATTTCAGATCGTCCACGATGGCCAGCAGCCGCACCCGGCTCTTGGCCTTTTCCAGCGCTTCAACGATGTGGGGCACGCTGTGGCCCTCTGCCCGCAGCTTCAGCGCCAGTTCCACCAGAAGCCGCAGCCCGAGGGTGGCGTTGCGGCTGTCAATGAAATGAATGTCCTCATAGTCGAGGGCCTGGGCGGCAATGCGGGCGCTCTGCAGCGTGCCGCTCAGCGCTCCGGAGATCAGGATCGCGATGGTGGTGTCGCCCGCGGCTTTGGCCTCCTCAAAGTATCCCATAAACGCGTCCGGGCTGGGCTGGCTGGTGGTGGGCAGCTTGTCGCAGGCCGCCAGGCGGGTGTAAAACTCGTCGGGGGTCTGGTCAATGCCGTCCCGCAGCACCGTGCCGTCCTCAAACGTCACGGTCAGCGGAACCACCTCCACCCCCAGGCGGGCGGCTTCGGCGGGCAGGATATCGGCGGAAGAATCGGTCAGGATGCGGATCATAGGCTCGTTCTCCTCTCAGATTTTGTGTACGGGCGGGCCGTCTGGCCCGGATCAGGTCCCGGTCTGCGGGAAGGCGGGACGGCCGCCCTCCCGGGATAATTCGGTAAAAAAGCCGTGCAGCTGTGCCAGCGCCTGGCACAGCGCGTCCAGTTCGGCGCCGGTCAGCCGGGCGCTCACCTGCTGTACCAGCGCCTGGTGGAACCGGGCGTGGGCCTGCAGTGCCCGCTGTGCCGGTTCGGTCAGCTGAACCACCACCCGGCGTTTGTCCGGCAGCGGACGCAGCCGCACCAGATACCCTTTGCGCTCCAGCGTTTTCACCGCGATGGTCAGGGTACTGGCGGTCACTCCCAGGCCGGCGGCCAGCTGGCGCATGGAGATATCCGCCCCGCCCCGCTGCTGCACCGCCTCCAGAACGTGCATCTCGCTCACGCTCAGCCGTTTGCCCCCCAACCCGCGGAGATGTTCCTCTTCCAGGCGCAGTACGTCGTTGAACACCTCCACCAGAAAGGCGTTGATCTGTTCTTCCTGCCGGGTCATAGGTCACCTCGTTTCAATCGGTTTGAAGTTCAAACAAAATGATTGTAGCGGCTTTGCGGGCAAAAGTCAATACAAATTTGATATTCAAACTATTGTTTGCGCATTTTTCACACACAAACGGCTTGCGGCGGGCCGTGTCGGGCCTTTATACTGAAAGAAAAACGACGAAAAAGGGGAGAGAAGGCATGAAGATCAGCAGGCGGGCATTGGGCCGGCTGGCCGGGCCGGTGGCGGCACTGGCGGTCGGCGGTGTGGCGCTGGGGGCGTTTTGGGGCTTGAGCGGCCGCCGGGACCTGATGAACGCGCTGGTACGGGGGTTCAGCCGCCCGGTGCGGGGCGCGGTGAGCGCGCTGCTGGACCCGCTGCCGGTGAGCGGGGCGGAACTGCTCATCACCCTGGCGGTGCTGGCGGCGCTGGGGCTTCTGGCGGCGGCGGTGGGCCGGGCTGTACGGCGGCAATGGCTGGCGGCTGTGCGGCGGCTGGCGATCCTAGCGGCGGCCGGGGTCTGGATCTGGGTAGGGGTGTGCCTGCTTTGGGGCGCGGAATACTACGCCGACAGCTTTGCCCGGACCGAAAACATCCCGGTGGAGCCGGTATCGGTGGAGCAGCTGGCCGCTACCGCCGAATGGTTCGTGCAGCGGGTGAATGAGACGGCCGATCAGGTGCCCCGGGACGAGGCGGGAGTCTTTGCGGTGAGCACGAGCGAGATCTTTTCCCGTGCGCAAGGGCTGTATGACGGGGTCAGCCGGCGGTATCCCAGCCTGGCCGGGCCGCAGCGCAGCCCCAAGCCGGCCTGGTATTCCTATCTTATGAGCCTGACCGGGTTCACCGGATACATTTTTCCCTTTACCGGTGAATCCACCCTGAATGTGGATTGCCCGGCGGTGTTTTTGCCGGTCACGGTGGCCCATGAGTTTGCCCACCAGCGTGGCGTGGCCCCGGAACAGGAGGCCAACTATGTGGCGGTGGCCGCCTGTGCCGACAGCGGCGACCCGGTGTATACCTATTCCGGCTGGCTGTTTGGCTTTTTGCATCTGTCCAACGCCCTGTACGGGGCCGACCCGGAACGATGGGCGCAGGTGTATGAAGGGCTGTGTGCGGATGCGCAGCGGGATATGGCGGTGAACAACGCCTACTGGGCCGCCATGGAAGGGCCGGTGCAGACTGTTGCCGAGACCACCTACTCCGGTTTTCTGCAAAGCTACGGTCAGGAGATGGGGATGCGGAGCTACGGCGCCTGCGTGGACCTGCTGGTGGCCCGCTGGTGCCCTCTCAGCAGCGGGGAAAACCGCTGAAATATGTGGAAATCCCTTGTTTTTTGCCGGGGTCGTGTTATAGTATAACTATCTGTGACATTTCTTGCGTTTTACATAAGGAGCACTGGTATGCGACACGATTTTTCCCGTTACTTTTCCGGCAGCAGGCTGACCCGCCTGCCCCTGTATAAGGCGGCCGCGGCCGTTTGCTGCGCGGGGCTTGTGCTGATCAGCACCGGCACCGGGATCGCCTACGCGGCGGCCACGGCCCTTGCGCCGGAGCCGGTGGCCGCGCCGGTGGCGTCGCCCTCTCCCACGGCGACCGCCACGGCCGAACCCACCGCCGAGCCGTCCCCCACGCCCACGCCGGACGTTCCGCTGACTCTGGTGACCACCGTGGTGCAGCAGGACCTGGGCCTGGAGGTGCTGATGCCGGCGCCGCAGCCGGAAGAAGAGCCGGAGGCATCCCCGGGCTCCTCCGCCGCCTCCACCCCCGACAAGGCCGCGGATCAGGATGCGCAGCAAGAGCTGGTGCCGGCCATGGGCGTGGAATTTGTGGCTGTGCTGGAGGATGAAAAGGGCAATGCGGACGAGTATCCCGTTGACCCGGATACCGCCACCGTGCTGATCGAGCAGCTGGAGCCGGGTGAGTACACCGTGACCCTGGCGCCGGCCGAAGGGTATCAGGCGCCCGAGGCGCAGACCGTGACGGTGGAAAAGAAGAAGGAATACAAGGTCGATATCGAGAAGATCGAGGAGGAGATCGTCCAGGCGGACGAGGTCAACGAGGCGGAGGAAGACAACAGCTACGGCAACGCGGACAGCGTGGGCGCTGAGGTCGGTTCCGGCGCCACGACCACCACCGACACGGTGAGCTACGCCGAGTCCAGCAAGACCGAGGTGCCGGTGATCGCGCAAGCCTATGCCCTGCAGGGCAATATAAACGAGCAGGGCTATGTGTACTACGCCGACGGTACGATCAGCCCCTACAAGGCTGTGGGGGACGCCACCAATACTTACATCGTCAGCCTGAGCCTGGACAAGGCGGCCCAGGGGCTGTCCACCCAGGCCGCGGGCGTGTCCGGCAAGGCGTTGTCCCATTGGTACGCGCCTTTGACGCCCATCCTGCGCGAGGAGGATGGCTCCGCTTCGGCGCCTGTTTCGGACTCGGCGGCCACCGCGTCGCCTGACCCGGGCGCCACGCCGGCGACCTCCGCGCCTGCCGGATCGCCCGCGGCGAGCCCCGAGACAACGGCTACTGCCGTGCCCACCGCCACCCCGTCGGCGGTGCCCACGGCGACCCCGACCCCTGTTCCCACCGCTACCCCGTCGGCTGCACCGACGGCGACCCCCGCGCCCACAGCGACCCCGACCCCCGTGCCTACCGCGACCCCCGCGCCTACCCCGGCCCTGGAAGACAAGATCGTGTTGTTTGATTCCGCCACCAACACCCTGGTGGCCAACAGCACCTTCCGCCTGACCGCTACCGAGATGCAGGTGGGTACGACCGTGCAGTATACCGGCTGGCAGACGCTGGACGGCAAGCAGTATTACTACGATCCGGCCACCCATAAACCGGTCACCGGCGTGCAGATCATCTCGGGCGAGATGTACACCTTCGGCGCCGACGGCGCGCTGGGCATGAACCGGAAGGGCATCGACGTGTCCAAGTATCAGGGCACCATCGACTGGAACAAGGTCAAGGCCGACGGCGTGGAATTTGCCATTATCCGCGTGGGCTACCGGGGCTACGGCACCGGCGCCCTGGTGGAGGACAGTCAGTTCAAGAACAACATCAAGGGCGCTACCGCCGCCGGTATCAAGGTGGGCCTGTACTTCTACAGCCAGGCCATCAACGAACAGGAAGCGGTGGACGAGGCGGCCATGGTGCTGGCGCTGTGCAAGGGCTATCCCATCAGCTATCCCATCTTCTTTGACACCGAGAAGGTGGCCGGCGCCACCGGCCGGGCGGACAATATCAGCGCCGCCCAGCGCACCGCCAACGCGGTGGCCTTCTGCAACGCCATCCAGAGCGCGGGCTATACCGCCGGCGTGTACTCCTACCGTGACTGGTTCTATTACAATCTGAACTTTGCCAACCTGCAGAAGTACAAGATCTGGATCGCCCAGTACCGCACCACACTGGATTTCAAGTACCGCTACGATATCTGGCAGTACTCCTCCAGCGGCACGGTCAGCGGTATCAAAGGCGGGGTGGATATGAACATCGGCTATTGATCCATAAAAAAGCGGCGCGCCTGTTCTCCCAAGGAGAACGGGCGCGCTTTTTTTCGGCCAAAACCGGACCTGCCCTGTCCCGGACACGGGATCAGGCATTATGTCCAAAGAGCTGTTCCTGAAGCCGTTTGCCGGTGGGCGTGACGGCCAGGCCGCCCTGGGCGGTCTCCCGCAAAGCGCAGGGGAGGCTTTCCCCCACCTCCCGCATAGCGCCGATCACCTCATCCACAGGGATCACGCTGCGGATACCGGCCAGCGCCATATCCGCGGCGGTCAGAGCGTTGGTAACGCCGCCGGCGTTCCGCTTGATGCAGGGCACCTCCACCAGGCCGGCCACCGGATCGCACACCAGCCCCAGCTGGTTTTTGATCGCGATGGCCACCGCGTTTTCCACCATGGCGGGGCTGCCGCCCAGCATCTGCACCAGCGCCGCGGCCGCCATTGCGCTGGCGCTGCCGCATTCCGCCTGGCAGCCGCCTTCCGCCCCGGAGATGCTGGCCTGATTGGCAATCACCATGCCCACGGCCCCGGCGCAGAACAGCCCGTCCACCGCGGCGTCGGGATCGGCCAGATCCTGTTCCAGCAAAGCCAGCACCGCGCCGGGCAGGATGCCGCAGCTGCCCGCCGTGGGGGCGGCCACGATCCGGCCCATGGCGGCGTTGTACTCGGCCACCGCCAGGGCGATGGCCACCGCCCTCGCCCCCACCGGGCCGCAGAGCGCCCCGCCGCGCTGCAGATATTCCCGCATCCGCCAGGCGTCGCCGCCGGTCAGCCCGCTGGTGGAACGCAGATCCCGCACCGCCCCGTCGCGGGCGGCCTCCCGCATGACATCCAGATTGTGGCGCATCCGGCGCACCAGGGCCTCCGGCGAGGTCTCGCATTGCTCCGCCTGATCGGCCAGCGCCAGCTGCCCGATGGTCGAGTTTTCGGCGGCGGCCCGCGCCGCCAGTTCGTGAACGGAAGTGTAATCCAGCATATCCGCCCTCCTTACAGCGTGTTGTTGGCCGGAATGGGCACGATCCGCAGGATGCCCGGGACGGCGCGCAGCGTGTCCAGCAGAGCGGGGTCCACCGCCGCGTCGGTCTCGATGGTCATCACCGCTTCGGCCCCTTTATGGGGGCGGCTGAGCCGGAAATTGCCGATGTTCACGCCGGAATCCGCCACCCGGCCGGTCACCGCCGCGATCATGCCCGGCACGTCCCGGTGCAGTACGATCAGGGTATCCCGTTCCCCGGTAACGCAGGTCTCCATCTCATTGATGCGGCTGATCAGGATATTGCCGCCGCCCACCGAAGCGCCCTGCACCTGACAGCTGGCGCCGCTTTTGCCCCATAACTCAAGCACGGCGGTGTTGGGGTGTGCCCCCGGCAGGCTGCGGGTCTCAAAGGAAAAATCCAGTCCCGCCTGCCGTGCCAGGGTCAGGCTGTTCCGGATGCGCGCGTCATCCGGCGCAAAGCCCAGAATGCCGGCCACCAGCGCCTTGTCGGTGCCATGGCCCCGATAGGTCTGGGCAAAGCTGCCGCACAGCCCGATCCGGGCGGTGCGCACCGGTTCGCCCAGGATCTCGGCGGCCACCCGGCCGATCCGTACCGCGCCGGCGGTGTGACTGCTGGAAGGGCCGATCATGACCGGCCCGATGATAGCGAAGATGTCCATGCTGCGCTCCTTACAAGAAAGGCGTGCGCACTGCCGCGCACACGTTGTGAAAAAAGGAAGGCCCGCATTGCCAAAAACGGGCCTTACCGCCTTATTGTACCCCGCTCACGTACAAAAGTAAATGCCCGGGACAAAGAAAAACGGGCCTGCCCGCGCAGGCCCGTTTTTCAGTTCAGAAGATCGGCGTATTCCGGATGGGTCTCAAACCAGCGCACCGCGTAGGAGCAGGTGGGCCGCGCCTTGAGGCCCTGGGCCCGCAGGGTGTCGGCAGCCGCCTGCAGCAGCTGCCCGGCCACCCCCTGGCCCCGCAGCGAGGGGTCCACAAAGGTATGGTCGATCTCGGCCACGCCCTCCCGCCGCGGAAAGGTCACCTCGGCCAGCAGGCGGCCGCTCTCGTCCAGTGCGAAGATGCGGCCCGGCTCATGACAAAATTCCATAACGATCACCTCGCCACCAGTGTACCAGAGCCGATCCTTTCCTGCAAGGGGAAACGGCGGTCACTGTGTCGCAGTCACCCGATAGGGGATCAGAGTATCCCGGTCCGGGCACCAGTAGAGCCAGTCTCCCTCCTCAAGCGGTTCGGCCGGGTAGTAGACCGGGTATTCCGGGCAGTTCACCGCCTCCAGCACCAGCACCTCGTTTCCATCCTGATCCAGAATGCGGATGGGGGTCACATCTTCGCCCGCGTCGTTGAGGTAGAGGGTGCCCTGGGAAGCGTACAGCAGCGGCGGGGTAGTCTGCTCTTCAAACTGTGCGTTGTACAGCCGGATGCTGCCGCTGCCCTGCACGCCGATGTACCGGCCGCCGTTCTCGTCCGGGTCGCTCACCAGCCACAGCCCCGCGTCCAGCACCGGGTTTCCGTTCAGATCGGTGCCGATATCGTCCTGCAGCTGCTGGTCAAACAGGGCCAGCAGATCGCCCTGGAACAGGTCGATGGTCTGCGCGTCTATCGGCAGTTCGGCGCCGGTGCGGTCGTAGGCCACGCCGTTCAGCACGATGCCGCCCGCGTACACATCGCAGTCCGGCCAGGGGCAGTTGCCGGTGGAGTAGGGGATGTCCGCCATTACCAGCGAGCCGTCCGCGTTGTACAGGTCGGCGTTGCCGGTCTGCTCATTGTACAACATATAATAGCCCAGCGTCGGGTCCGCCCAGCCCGCGGTCGCGGTGGTGGCGATCACCTCGCCCTGGCTGTTGAAGATGTCATAAAATTTGGAGACACCGCCCACGCCGTTGGATTCCGAGAACTCACGCCGCAGGCCATAGCCCACCTGGCCCAGCCAGGTCAGCTGATCGTAGACCGGCTCCACGACGAGATTGCCGTCCAGGTCGCTGTATCCCCACTTGCCGTCCCGGTAATAGGGCACGACGCCGCTTTCGCTGCACCGGAAGTTCTGCCCCATCCAGTACAGTTCACCCCGGCGGGAGGAATAGGAAGTTCCCGGCACATAGATACTCGGCGTCCCGATAAAATCGATCCCGTACAGATCTTCCGACGACACGGTGTACAAGGGCTTGTATTCGCCCTCCTCGCTGATATATCCCGCCTGGCCATCCTTGTAAACAAAAGCCCAGCCGTTAAAGAACGGGCTCACATGCTCGTACCCGTCAAAGATATCGCTCTCGGTCAGGGTCAGCGCGCCCTCCACCGGCAGGTCGGCCGTGAGCTGCCGGCTCTCCGGCACCGGTTCCGGGGTGGGGGCCGTCTCCGACGCCGAGGACGGCGCGGACAAGGGCGCGGAGGAGGATACCGGCACAGGCTCGCCGCCGCAGGCAGCCAGCAGGGCGCAGAGGGTCGCCGCGCTCACAAGCCGCAGTACAGAGATCACTTTCATACAAACACACTCCTCGCAGGAATTTTATTGCGATAAAATTTTATTGCAATAAAACAAGTATAGCGAGGGGACATTTCTCTGTCAAGCAAAATTTTATAAAAATAAAATTTCTCGGCAAACCCCTTGACGGCAAGGCAGGAAACCGATAGACTAAACACAACGAGTGTTTTACCGTGATAAAAAATAAAGGGAGGGTCGATGATGGGATCCATCAAACTGTTTGACGCGGAGTTGCTGGCGATGCAGTATCTGTGGGAGAGCGGGCCGGTGCAGGCGGCCAGAATGGCGGAAGATTTCATGCAGCGATACGGATGGAAAAAAAGCACCACCTATATCGTACTCAAGAGGCTGGAAAATAAGGGAGCCATTCTGCGCAAAGAGCCCAAATACCAGGTCGAGGCGCTGGTGAGCCGCGAGCAGGTGCAGCAGGCGGAGACCACCAGCCTGCTGGACAAGATGTTTGGCGGCAGTTTTACCAGCCTGTTCGCCAATTTCCTGTCCTCGGATCAGGTGTCGGACGCCACGCTGCGGGAATTGCAGGCCCTGATCGACGAAAAGAAAAAGGAAAAATGAGGCAAACGCTCAAACCGGAGGCGCCGGTATGATGAACGCGTTTTTTTCGGTGCTCAACATGAGCATCGCCTCGGCGGTGCTGCTGGTCATGGCGATGGCTTGGCGCCGGGCGCTGCGCCGGTACGGAACAGCCGGTTTCCGGTATCTGGTATGGCTGCCGTTCCTGTTCCGGCTTCTGGTGCCCTATTCGCTGCCCAGCAATTTCAGCGTTTACAATTTGTTTCACGGTGGATTGGAAACCCCCGGCGGCACACTGCTGAGTATGGTCTACCTGGACCCGCATACCATAAGCGAACAGCCGCTGGCCACCGGCCAGCGGCTGTTAGAAAAACAGCTGCAGACGGCGGGATGCCTGCTCTGGGCGGCGGGGGTCGTGCTGATGGCGGCTGTCTTTGCGGTGCGCTATCTGCGGCTGCGCCGCGCGCTGGCCACCGCCCGGCGCCTGCCGGACGGCCAGACCGGGCCGCTGGGAAAACGGGTGGGGCTGCGCCGCCCGGTGCCGGTACTTTGTACCGGGGCGGTGCAGGGGCCGATCGTCTTTGGCCTGGCGCATCCCCGGGTGCTGCTGCCGGCGTCGCTGTGGGAGGACGAGACCGGGCGGGAATATATCCTGCTGCATGAGTTCACCCACGTCCGATGGGGCGATTATGCGCTGCTCATGGCGGGCAATCTGGCGCTGGCCCTGCACTGGTTCAACCCGCTGGTGTGGCTGGCCCGGCGGATGATGGCCCAGGATGTGGAACGCGCCTGCGACGCCCGGGTGCTGCGTCGGCTGGACGCCCAGGGCCAGCTGGCCTATGCCCAGACCCTGGTGGACTGGGCCGGACGGCGGTCCGGATGGGGGTCCTACGCGGCCTTCGGGGAGCAGGATGTGACCCGCCGGGTCCGGGGCGTTTTGACCTGGAAACGCCTGCCCCGCTGGGCGGAAACGCTGCTGGCCTGCGTTACGCTGGGGGTATTTTTGTGTACCGCCACCAATCCGGTGCTGCGGCAGGACGTGTACCTGCCGGTGTCGTCGCCCTTTGTGAGCGAAGCGCAGAAAAGCAGCTTTCGTCAGGCCGCGGGGCAGCTGGCCGCGGCGCTGGAAAGTGCCGATCCGCTGGCGCTGGCCGGGCAGGCCAGCATGGACCCGGCCTATTTTGCGCCGCTGTACGCGGATCTGTCCGCTCTGCGCCTTACGGTGGACGGGATGCGGCTGTACTGCAACAGTGCCGACGCGGCAGAACTGTACATGCAGGTAACAGTGAAAGATGGCGCGGGGCTGTATGCCGCCGGGCAGGGCACGCTGGTGGCTCATATCGTCCGTACCGGATACCGGACGGAGCCGATCGTGGATTGTCTGATGCCGCAAAAGAAATACGAGACCATGCGCTTGGCGGATACGGACAGCGAGGCGGCCCGGCTGGCGTTGCGGCTGTGCGCCGACCTGGAACCGGGTGATTTTTCGGCGGACAGCCTCTCCCCGGTTACGGTGGCCCGGGTGTGCATGGCCAGCGCGATCGAGGATAAGGGGGAAAGCCCGCCGTTCACCCGCGCCCGGATGGAGCAGCTGGCCCGGGAGTACTTTGCGCTGGACGGATTTTTCTGCGGCGATGCGTCGGTGTACGACGAAGCGGCCGGTGTGTATTTTTATCAGGAAACCCCGCAGGCGCGCATGTGTGTGACCGGCTGGGAGGACGTTGGCGAGGGCCGGGTACGGGTGACGGTGGAAAGCTATGAGGACCCGCTGTGCCTGTATCCGCAGCGCCGCCTGGAATGTGAAATGCAGAAAACAGGCTGAACCACGGCCCGTTTTGGATAGAAGAACAAAAGGAGAATGACCATGAAACGATCTTTGGACCGGCTGCTGCGGCGGGTGGCCGCCGCGGCGCTGGGCGCCGCCCTGCTGTGGGGCGCGATGGCCCCCGCCGCCCCGGTATGGGCGGAGGAGCAACCCGCCCCCGCGGCGCAGAACGGGGAGACTGGTGCGCCGCAGAACGAGGAGACCGGTGCGCCGCAGAACGGAGAGACGGAGACAGACAGCGGGCAGAAACTGATCCTGTTGTACCGGCATCAGACCGGCGATCCCGAGACACCCTATCTGACCGATACCC
This sequence comes from uncultured Gemmiger sp., assembly GCA_949295035.1. Taxonomy (GTDB): domain Bacteria; phylum Bacillota; class Clostridia; order Oscillospirales; family Ruminococcaceae; genus Gemmiger_A. The sequence continues at coordinate 118,654 of CASFJO010000001.1, read as the reverse complement.
TGGAGGACGGGGATACCATCCCCTTTTTGCGGCAGGTGTTCGGGGAGATCACCCTCTGCCGGGGGGACGCGGATCATCCGGTCTCGCAGAGCGAGACGACCGTCCAGCTGTTTTTGAACGGTGCGCTTGTGCCCCCGGAGGCGGTGCAGTTCGTGCCGCTGCACGAAAGCTACGCCCAGTATGGCGTGCAGCTGAGTTTTGACGACACACTGAGCCGTCTGCTGGGGCAGGCCAGCCCGAATTTCGGCATGGAATTGAAACTGACTGCGGGCGGGGAAAGCCTGACCGTTTCGATCCTCAACGAGGGGGTCCAGGTCAGCGTGCCGGAATACATCAACTCGCTGACCATTCAAAGCAGCGGGCCGGACCTGTACCTGGCCGATCTGAGCCCGTCCCTGACCGGCGATGTGCTAAGCGGCATTTCCCCCAACATGGACTGGATCGCCGCCAATATGCAGCTGACCGGGGATATCGCGGCCTATTTCACCGATCCCCGAGTGGCCGACGGTCGCGGTGGCCTGACCTTCACCCCCACCGACAAGCTGGCGGAGCTGGAGGCCGGCCGGACGCTGACCGGCCAGCTGACCTGGACCGGCAAGCTGGATCAACAGCCATACAGCCTGGATGTGTCCTACACCAACTCCGGCTGGTCTGCCAGATGGTACAGCTGCATGAGTCCCGGTGTGGAATACTGGTACCCGGAACTGGTATCCGGCATCGAGAACCAGTTGATGGCAAGCCAGTCCGGCAGTTTTAAGCTGCGGCTGTATCCCCAGAACGCAAAACCCAACAGCGGCGGAGAACCCCTCCCGCTGCAGGAGGAGTTTCTGACCAAAGACCTGCCGGCCGGCATGACCGCCATCCTGCAGCCGGACGGCGTGACGCTGCTGGTGGAATATACCCTGACCGGACAGGACGTGCGGGATACCCCCTGGACCCTGACGGCGAACCTGCCGGGCATGAGCAGCCCGGAGGTGCTGGGGATCCGGGTGAAGCCCGCCCCCGCCTACTGGCTGGGCAGCTTCAATATGGACCCCTCGCTGCCGCCCTACTCCTACCGGTACAACAACAGCACCAGTCTGCAGGTAGATACCCTGTATGAGTACAACGCGGTGATCCCGCTGGTGGACGGCCGCCCCGCCGCCACCCGGGAGGAACTGGAGCAGAGCGGCGTCACGGTGGCGGACAGCGCCGACCCGGAGCTGATCCAGGCTGTGCCCCGGCAGCTGAACTTTACCGACAGCATCGGCAAGACCAGCCAGGTGTGGGGCTTTTGCGTGAGCGCACTGGCGGAGAACGCCATGAACGAATCCCGCTCCCTGGCCATTTCCCGGGGGAATGCGGCGATCGCCACACTGCCGTACACCCTGAACGGCATGGACAACAGCGGCCGCTCCACCGCCCTGCAAAGCGACAGGCTGGAGACCCTGCAGGTCAGCGATCAGGCCCGGCAGGGGACCATCTATGGCCTGCGGGATGACAGCGGCACGGCCCTGCCGCTCACCGCCGCGCCCACCGTCACCGGCACGGCGGCGCAGAATCTGACGGTAGTCTGGAAAGAGGGCCTGTCCGGCTTCCGGGTGGACCTGAACGCGGACCAGGTGCCCGGCGAGGCCACGGTGGAGGTGCGCGCGGGCAGCACGGTGCGCCGCATCGTTTATACCTTTACCCGGTATCCGGCGTCGGCCACCTATTACTCCAGCGGTCTGGACGGCTCCTACCGCAACTACACCGAATCGCTGCAGTTCACCGGCGATCTGGCCGGCGTCAGCGGGAAAAATCCCCAGCCGGTGCAGACGGTTCGCTTCGCGGAGGACGGCAGCTTCGATATCTATCTCTATTCGCAGCAGTATATCGCGGCGGAAAACAAGGCGGACCCCACCCGGATGGACCGCTACTACAGCTTTGCCGCCGAACTGGTGGACAGCATCCAGTTTTACACATCCGACCCGGAGGTGCTGCGCATCGAGGGGCAGATCACCCATTCTGAGGAGACCGACGGGGCGTTCCCAGGCAACGGCTATGCCAACCCGGAGGGCAACTGCTTCGGCGTGACCCTGACCCCCGGCGGCAAGAGCGGCAGCTGCGAGGTATACGCGGTGATCCGGCTCAAGCGCCCCAGCGCCAACGATCCCTTTGGCTGCGATATGAGCAAGACCCCCGAGACGGTGACCATCGGCCACACCTTTACGGTGCAGACAAAGCAGGAGACCGCAACGGTCACCGCCGGCCCGGACACCCTGCAGCAGGTGCTGGACAGCATCTCCATGACCAGCACCCCCGTGCTGGTGCTGCTGGAGGGCGGGGAGTATCCCATGGATCTGGATATCTCCGGCAAGAACCTGATCCTGCGCAGCGCCGACCCGCAAAACCCCGCCCGCTTCACCGGCGATCCGAACGCGGAGGGCGGCTTCATCATCCGGGTGAACGCCCCTTCCAGCAGCTTCGCGCTGGAAGATCTGGTGGTGGACGGCGGCAACAAGCGGGGCGGCATCCAGCAGCTGGGCGATGAAGCACATGGCGTGCGGGTGCCCTTTACCATCCGCCGCTGCCAGGTCCTCAACTGTACCACCGGCGTTTCGGGTATGCTTCTGGGCGGCCTGCGGCTGGAAAATACCCGGGTGGAATCCTGTGCCGTCGGCGTGAGCGGCGCCCGGCTGTATTACTGCACCCTGCAAAACAACGACCTGGCGCTGGTGCAGGAGTACTACACAAATATCACCCAGGATCTCACCGCCCGCTGGACCCGGTTCGTGGGCAACACCACCGACGTGGCCATCCTGACCGAGACGATGGGCCAGGCCGAGTACACCGTGAACCTGCCCCAGAACTACTGGAACGGGAACTCCACGCCCACCCTCAAGGTGCTGAAGCTGGGAGACACCGGAACCGAACTGGAGAAAACGGTGTATCTGTACACCTCGCCCTACTATATGGATGAATCGCTGACCACCTTGAACGTGGACATCAGCACCACCCAGACGGAGAATGGCACCCTGCTGCTGCCGGTGGAAAAGAGCGGGACCGGCGAGGGCGGCATGATGGTGGCGGCCAGCGCCTTCGCGGCCATCCGGCAGGCGGGCAAGCCGGCTCAGTTCCCGATCCTGGGCACCAATTCCCGGGAGATGGCCCGCTGGAGTTTTGCGACCATCCGGGATACCACCATCAACACCGACCTGAATGTGGACAACACCCTGTCCGACGGCGCCCGGGCCACGGTGGACAAGCTGCCCCAGGCCGAACAGGACAAGGTGTTGCAGGAGGTCAACCTGAGCCATAACGGCCAGCTGCCCGGCCGGGCCACCCTGTCCATCAAGGCCACCCAGCTGCCCCAGGGCAGCGTGGAGGATCTGTACCTGTACTGGGTCAAGCCGGACGGCACCATCGTGCCCGCCGAGGTGGTGGATGTGCAGTACGACGCGGCCACCCAGTGCTATGTGATCACGATCGACCACTGTTCCGAATACATTATTACCAACGGCAAGCTGGAGAACGTAGGGGAGGAGGGCGGCTCCGCCACACCCACACCCGCCCCGGCTCCCACCCCTGTGCCCACCCCTGCGCCCAGTACCGCCCCCACCGCGACCCCCGCCCCGGGCGGCGGGCAGACGTCGGGCGGCGGCAGCCAGCCTGCGGCGACCCCGGCTTCCACCCCCGTTCCGGTGGTCGCGGCGACCCCGGCCCCCACGGCCACCGCCCGGCCCACCGCCACGGCGCAGCCCGCTCAGAGCGGGTTGTTCAGCGCCCAGCAGGTGATCGACGCCTTCAAGGCGCAGCCGGAAAATGTGACCCTGGATGTGACCGTGCGCAGCAGCGTGAGCCAGAAGGCGTTTGAACTACTGGCCAACCGGCCCGACGCGGAGCTGCGGCTGGAAGGCGAGGGATACGCCTGGGTATTCCGTGGCGGCGAGCTCCGCTTTACGGAATTGCCCGGCGGCGTGTTTGCCGCCGGCGTGACCCAGGGAGTGAGCAATGACGCGGCCGCCCGTATTGCCCAGGTGGCTGCCGGCGCGCCCTGGTACGGCTTTGACACCGACTTTTCCGGCGAACTGCCCGGGCCGGCCGGCCTGGAGATCGTGGTGAACACTTCGGCTTTTGTGGGGATGCGCTGCGGCCTGTACTGGCTGCCCGAGGAGGGCGACGCGGAGCGTGTGGCCACCGTGGAGGTGGACGAAAACGGCCGCGTAACCCTGCCGCTGGAGCATTGCTCGGTCTACTTCCTGGTGGCGGAGGAGCCGGTGGAGGGTGTTGTGACGCCGCCCGCCGGGGAGGCCCCGACCCAGGACGCGGTGCAGAACCAGCCGCAGCCACAGCCGGCCGTCGGATTCCCGGCGCTGCCGGTGGTGATTGGCGCTGCCCTGGTGCTGGCCGGCGTGCTGGCGGTGCTGGTCATCCGCCGCCGCCGCGGTTGACGGCCGTACTCTTCCGATCAACAGAAAAAACGGACAGCCGCCCGCGAACGTTGGTTCGCGGGCGGCTGTCCGTTTGAAAAAGAAAAGAAGAAAAGAGAATAAGAGGATAGCACAGATCATTCCAGCCCCAGGGTGATGGCGTTGACCGCTTCGGTCAGATCCACCACCAGGGAGCGGTCCACCAGCCCCAGCGTCTCGCCGTCCAGGGTGGCCAGGCAGCTCTCTCCATCGTACTGGTAGAGGGCTGCCGTCAGGCTGGGCCAGGTCTCGCTGTCCAGGCGCACGGTAAAGGCGATCTCCTGCTTTTTAGCGGGTGTTTCGCTGTTGAACTCGCTCACCGTCAGCCCGTCCACCGCGCTCTGCACATCGCTGAACTCCACCTCCGTGTCGTTCACCTTCCAGCTGTCGCCGGAGCGGGTCAGGGTATAGGTGGTATCGTCCAGGGTAAAGTCCACGCCGGTCACCGCGTCCCAATCCAGCGCCAGCACCTCGTTGGGGCGCAGCGCGTCGTAGTCGGTGGCCGTGATCGTTTCATAGGAATCCTCGTCCACCGCGTAGACGATGGGGGAATCGTCCATCCGCATGTAGCCGTTGCCGTCCTCATCCTGGCCGAACGCCAGCACGAAGCTGCCCGGCTCCTCGTCGGCGGTATAGTTTACGGTGAACCGGATGGCCGGGTCGTCCAGACCCCACTGGGCCAGATCGTCGCCGGTGGCGGTGTAGCTTACATAGTTGGTGCGGTCCAGGCCGGCAAAGGTGGTCAGCAGGCCGGTCACCTTGCTGTCATCCAGCGCCTTCCAGCTGCCGTTTTCGTTCAGATAGTAGTCGTAAGCGTCGGTGTAGGTCAGCTGCTCGTCCGGGCGGTATTCCGCCGTCAGGTTTGCCGCGCCCTCCACCGTGACGCTGTCCAGGGTGTCGTAGTCCGGGATGGTGTCCTGACGCATCAGATCGTCCCGGCTTTCGGCCAGATAATCCGCCGGGTCATCCTCGATCAGGTAGACCGTGCCGGTGCCCAGGGTCACATACCGTTTGCTGTCCATGGTGGAATAGTCCCCCAGCTGAAGCACCGTGTCCCCGTCGGCGGTGGTCAGGGTCACCGTGCCGGTGGGGCTGGCCAGCCCGTACTGGGTAAAGTCCTCCACGTCCTCGATGATAAAGCTGGCCGTCACACTGGCAAAATGGGCCAGCAGTTCGGACATCTTGTCCTGGTCCACCGGGAAATCCGCGTCCTCCGCGTCCTGCCAGACCCCGTCGGCGCGGGTGAATTGCAGGGTGGTCTCGCCGGTGGTCCAGGAAACGCCGGTCAGATCCTCTTCGGAAAGGGCCAGGATCTCCTCGCTGGTGGCGGAGATGCTGTCGATATGCTGTTCCAGGCTGGTAAAGATCACGATGGCCAGGCAGAGCGCCGCCAGCACCAGCAGCAGAATGGTCAGCTGTTTTGTCCGCTTCATACCGTTTTCCTCCTGCGCAATACTTCGTCGATCCCCAGCAGCAGGAAGCCCACCGGGATCACCCCGATCATCACGATCTTCAGCCAGGTGGCGGCCGAGGAGGAGATGGTCAGATAGTTGTAGTCCAGGGATTTGGCCCGGATGGACACCGCGTCGCTCTCCCCGATCATCCAGGACAGGCTGTTCATGGCCAGGTCCAGGTTGGCGCCGGAGGAGTAGGAGTTGTACATCTCATCCAGCAGGTAGTCGCTGGCCACCCAGACCAGCCGGCCGCCGGAGGCGCTGTCCTCCGCCGACACCGCCAGGGTGAAGGGGCCGTCGATATCCCCGTCCTCCTTTTCGTAGGTGGACATATCGTAGCCGCTGATCTTGGAGAACGCCGCGTCCGAGGTGGTCAGCAGGGCGGTGGCCTCGCCGCCCTCCACCGTCAGGCCCTGGGCGATGGGCACGATCACATGATAGCCGCCCTCGGCCAGGGGATCGGTGATCTCACTGGAGCCGATGTCCGGCATCAGCACGTAGGGGGCGGTGAAGGCGTAGTGGTCCCGGTCGGTGTCCACCACGATGCCCTCGGCGGCGCTTACGCCGTAATCGGCCAGCAGCGCGTGCAGGTTGGGCAACGTCTCCTCCTCCTGCGGGCCGGAGAACACCAGCAGCCGCCCGCCGGCGGCGATGTAGTCCCGCAGCAGGGCCAGTTCCTCCTCCGAGATATCGCTGGTGGGAGCGTTGATGAGCAGGGCGTCGCAGTCCTGGGGCACCGCGTCCACGTTCAGCAGCGAGAAATCCGCCACCGTCTCGTAGTTGCTGCGGGCCAGTTCGTCGGCGAAGGTGTCCGACAGGGCCTGTTCCCCGTGGCCGCTGAGCAGATAGATCTGGGGCAGGTCCTCGCGCACCACATAGTCGATGGCCGAGGTGATCTGGCCCTCCCCGTCAAAGGACTGGGACACCGACCCGGTGGTGTAGTAGCTGCTGGTGTCGTATTCGTAGATGTCCTCGTAGGAGACATACCGGCTCTTTTCACCGGATTCCACCACCAGCGAGTTGTTGGTCACCGTCTGGTCGGTGTACTGCTGGGCAAAGGTGGGGTAGACGTCCGGGTCCTTCTTGACCACCGTGATGTGTTCGGACAGATCGCCGTAGCGATCCAGCAGTTTTTCAATGACGGTGTCCTCCTTGCCGGCCTGCACGATCCAGTAGATGGTCACGTCCTGCTTCAGGTTGGTGGCCACCACCTTGGTGTCGGCGGTCAGGGAGTAGAGCTGGGCCGCCGAGATATCCAGCTGGGTGAAGCGGGAGGGCACAAGCCCCGCCAGCACATTCACCGCGATCAGGATCGCCAGTACCACCAGGCACAGCACAAAGCTGTACCCGCCCACCCGGGCGGTGCGGGTGCTCAGCGCCTGCCGGTTTTTGGCCAGCGCGCCGCGCAGTTTGTCTTTGTAACTGTTCTTCATCCGTTATACCTCTTTTTCTCCCAGGACTGTACGCACAAAAACAGGAAGAACGCGGCCACGCTCAGATAGTAGACGATGGCGGTCACGTCAAAGACCCCGTTCACAAAGGTGTAGAACCGCTCAAACAGGGACAGCCGGCTCATCAGATCGGGCAGCAGGGTGGCCAGGGCATCCGGGCTCACCAGCCACACCAGCCCCACCGCCGCCACACAGAGCGCCAGCACCAGCACCGCTGCCGCGTCCGAGCGGGTCAGCCGCCGCACCAGCAACGCCAGCAGCGCCGCGATCACCGCCAGCGCCGCCAGGTTGAAGGCGGTGGAGGCGATGTAGTCCGCCAGGGAAGCGCTGTAGTAACAAAATAGCATCACCACCACGCATATCCCCGCCGCCATGCCCTGGGATTCGGTCAGGGAGGAGATGAACATGCCGATGGCGATGAGGGCCAGCCCCAGAAAGACGAAGGCGATCAGCGCCCCGTAGGAGGTGGGCAGGTAGACCTCCCCGTAGAGGGAGAAGATCAGCGGGTAGACGCAGGCCACCAGCATGGGGATCACGAACACCAGCGCCATGGCAAAATACTTGCCCAGGATCACGTCGGTGGAGGAGAGGGGCAGCAGCGAGAGCAGCTGGTCGGTCTTTTGTTTTTTCTCCTCCGCCAGCACCCGCATGGTCAGGATGGGCACCAGGGCCACAAAGCCGATGCAGAAGGTGCCCAGGGCGTATTCAAAGTTGGCCACCGCCGCGTTGATGTTGTAGAGCATCGCGCCGATGCCGATAAATTCCAGCAAAAACGCCCCGAATACGTAGGCCAGCAGCCCGTGGCAGTACAGGCCGGCCTCGTGCTTAAATACCGCTTTCATGTGTGGGCTCCTTCTTTCCGGACGGTTCGTCCTCGGTCAGTTCGATAAAGATGTTCTCCAGGTCGGCCCGTGCCGGGGTCATCTGGAGGATGGGCCGCCCGGCTTCGGCAAAGGCCAGGAAGATGGCCCGGGCCGCGGCGTTCGCGTCCCCCTGCAGGGTCAGCTGTGCCCGGCAGCCGCCGGCCGCCGCGTCCGCCCGCGCTTCGCAGCCGGTCACCGCCGGCACACCGGCCAGCAGTTCCCGCAGCTGGTCGGGGGTGGCCTCGGCGCACAGGGTCATCTGCCGGGCGGCCGCCAGTGTTTTTTCCAGGTTCTGCGGGGTGTCAAAAGCCACCAGTTTGCCGTGGGCGATGATCAGCACACTTTCACAGATGGCCTGCACCTCACTCAAAATATGGCTGCTCAGGATGACGGTATGCTTTTGGCCCAGCTGGCGGATCAGATCCCGGATCTCGATGATCTGCAGCGGGTCCAGCCCCACGGTGGGTTCGTCCAGGATGATGTAGGGCGGGCTGCCCAGCAGTGCCTGGGCGATGCCCACCCGCTGCCGGTACCCCTTGGACAGATTGCGGATCAGCCGCCCGGCCATCTCGTCCAGCCGGGTCTCGGCCACCGCACGGGCCACCTCGTCCGGGATCTGGCGGGCCGGGATGCCCTTGGCCTCGGCCACAAAACGCAGGTATTCCCAGGGCGTTTCGTCGGTGTAGAGGGGCGGGATCTCGGGCAGATAGCCGATCAGCCGTTTGGCCTGCCGGGCCTCCTCAAAGATGTCGTGTCCGTCGATGGTCACCTCGCCCGCCGTGGCGGCCAGGCAACCGGTCATGATGTTCATGGTGGTGGATTTGCCCGCGCCGTTCGGGCCGAGAAAGCCGTAGATATGGCCGGCTTCCAGGGTGAAGGAGACGTCGTCCACCGCCGTGAAATCGCCGTACCGCTTGGTCAAGTGCGTAACCTGTATCATGGCAGATACCTCCGTAGTTCTTGGCCTTCACTTTAGCACGCCGGGCTGAAACCAAACTGAAAAAACGCCCGCCGTATGTGAAAGTTCCGCGAAACTCTCCGCGAAAGGGCGCGAAAAAACCAGGCACGCCGGCGCGTGTCCGGTTGCGGTCTCAATGGCGCAGGGCGGGCAGGGATACATAAAAGGTGTTGATCCCCTGTTCGCTGGCGGCACGGATACGGCCGCGGTGGGCGGCCACGATCTGCTGGGCGATGGCCAGCCCCAGCCCGCAGCCGTCTCCGTGCCGGTGCTCCGGGTCGGCCCGATAGAAGCGTTTGAACAGTTTGGGCAGTTCCTCCGCCGGGATGGGGTCGCCCCGGCTGGTCACCGCCAGAACGGCCTGGCGGCCCTCCCGGCACAGGCTTACATGCACCACGCTGGCGGGCGCGGCATATTTCTGGCCGTTGTCCAGCAGGATGGCGGCCACCCGGCGCAGCTGTTCCGCGCTGCCCCGCACCCGCACACCGGGGGTCAGATTCACGTCCAGCCCCAGCCCCTTTTCGTAGTAGACCGGCTCGAAGGGCAGCAGAGCCTCCTCCACCGCGGCGCTCCAGTCCACCGGCCGGCGGTCGGCCGGCTCCGGTTCCCGGTCGGCCCGGGCCAGTTCCAGCAGCCGTTCCACCAGTTCTTTCATCTGGCGGGATACCGTGCGGATATCCCGGATCAGCCGCTCCCGCTCCGGGCCGGTGTTCTCCGGCGCGCAAAGCAGTTCCGCGTCGGTGAGGATCACGGTCAGCGGCGTTTTGAGTTCGTGGCTGGCGTCCGCCACAAACTGCTTTTGCTGCACCCAGGCCCGTTCCACCGGCCCCACCGCCCACCGGGCCAGCAGGATGCTCAGGGCCAGAAACGCCGCAAACGCCCCGCCGCAGATCAAAAGACAGCTGCGCAGCAGCCCGTTCAGGGTGCGCACCTCCCCGGATACGTCGGCGAACACGATGTAACCGGTCTGGGGCATCTCCACCCGCAGAAACCGCAGCCCGTAGCCCTCCAGCATGCCGCTGGCCGTGCCCGCCGCCAGCGCCTGGTCCACCGCCTGCTGGAGAAACTCGGTGTCGGACAGGTCGTAGTATCCGCCGCCGGACCCCTGCACCTGGCCGTCCCGGTCCACCTCCAGCACAAAATAAGGCAGCCGCATCCCGTTGAACTCCTCGTCAGGTGCCTGGGGCCGGGCCGGATTCAGGGCGATCTGCCACATGGTGTGCAGGCTTTCCCGCGCAAGGCTGGCGCGGGTCAGCCCCAGCACCGCCGCCAGCACGCAGAGCAGGATCACCGTCACGATGCTCATGGTGATGCAGACGAATTTGATCTTCAGCCGGCGTATCATCCCTGCGCCACCTCCAGATGATAACCCACCCGGCGCACCGCCGCGATGGTCACGTTGGAGCCCAGGCTGGCCAGCTTTTTGCGCAGAAATCCCACATATACCTCCACGTTGTTCTCCACCGCGCTGGAGTCAAAGCCCCACACCCGGGTCAGGATGACCTCCTTGGGGATGTTGCCGCCCCCCGCCTGCATGAGAAGCCGCATCACGTCGAACTCCCGGGCGGAGAGCCGCAGACTTTTTTCTCCGCAGCACAGAACGGCCGCGTCCAGATCCAGCGCCGTGTTGCCGAACCGCAGCTGGTCCACCTGGCCGCCCTGCCGGCGCAGCAGCGCCCGGATGCAGGCCAGCAGTTCCCCGATCTCAAAAGGCTTGGTCAGATAATAATCCGCCCCGGCGTTCAGCCCCTCGATCCGGTCGGCCAGATCGGAACGGGCGGTCAGCATCAGGATCGGCACCGCGCTGTGCCGGCGGCGCAGATGCCGGGCCAGTTCGTATCCGTTCAGCCCCGGCATCATCACGTCCAGGATCAGCAGGTCATAGATGCCGGTGTCGGCGTATTCCGCGCCCGCCGCGCCGTCAGACGCCAGATCCACCAAAAACCCCTTGCGCTCCAGCAGCGTTTTCAGCGACCGGGCCAGCCGCGTTTCGTCCTCTACGATCAGGATCCGCATGAACCCACACCCCTCTGCTCGTTCTTTATACAATATTGTAAAGACAAAAGCTGAAAAGAAGCTGAAAGTCCTGTGTAGATTTGATGGAAACCGCGCCGGCCCGGGCCGCAAATTGACAATTACCCCAAAATGCTTTACTCTTAATTCAGAAACGTTCGCGGAACGCCCTCTACCCGGCGCCGCGCGATCCTGTGCCAAGAAAGGATGGATACCCGGATGGTACCCAAGACCCTGTACACCGTTGTGGTGGCCGACGACGAGGACGAACTGCGGGAGGCGGTCTGCCGCATGATCCCCTGGCAGGAACTGGGATTTCGGCTGGTGGGCAGCGCCAGCAACGGGCTGGACGCGCTGCAGCTGGTGGAAAAGCGGGAACCCGACCTGCTGCTCACCGATATCCGGATGCCGTTTATCTCGGGCATCGAACTGGCGCGGCAGGTGCGGGAGATCCGCCCGGCCATGAACATCGCCTTCTTGAGCGGGTACGACGATTTTGAGTACGCCAAACAGGCGATCCAGTACAACATCATCAGCTATATGCTCAAGCCGCTGACCATGGAGGGCCTGGCGAAGGAGCTGCGGGTCATCCGCCAGAAGATCGACGCCCAGTTCGCCCTGTTCCGCCAGAGCGCCCTGCCGGCGGCTTCCGGCCAGGACGCCCGCACGGCGGTGCTCATGCCGCTGGTGCTGGATGAATACGCGGATTTCGACCCGGAAAGCGCCCGGGCCGCCGCCCGGCAGGCGGGCATCCTGCGGGACCGGGAGGACGATCCCCGCTATACCGTGATGGTGGCCGCTTTGCTGGACGAGGAGGGGGTCAACCGCACCGAACCCTCGTTTACGGCCACGGTGGACCGGCTGGCCGCCAAGTATCTGCGCAGCGTCAGCTTCTACACCGGCGGCAAGGTGGCGGCGGTGCTGCTGGGCAACCCGTCGGATTTTGAAGAGTACATGCACATCCTGGCGGACGAGATCCCCCAGGTGGCCTCCCGGGTGCTGGGGCTGCGCTGCCGCATCGGGGTGAGCCGGGTGGTGGGCGACCTGACCGATCTGCACGACGCCTACCGGCAGGCCATGGAAGCGCTGCGCCAGGGCGGCACCGAAAGCGCCGCCCAGTTCATCGGGGACCTGGCCCCGGCGGTCAAGGGCGGAGAGGCGCTGTGCAAGCGGGCGCTGGAGGCCATTGACCAGAATTACAGCAATCCGGATCTGTCGCTGGTGTCGCTGAGCGGGATGCTGGCCGTGAGCCCGAACCATCTGAGCGCCTGCATCAAAAAATACGCCGGCGAGACCTTTATCAATATTCTGATCCGCACCCGGATGGCCGCCGCCCGCCAGCTGCTCGCCACCTCGCCGCTGAAGATCCAGCAGGTGGCTGCCCGGTGCGGCTACACCGACCAGCACTATTTCAGCTACTGCTTCAAAAAGTACTGCGGTGAGTCGCCGGTGGCCCTGCGCCGCCGGCTGGAAAGCCAGAGAACGGAGGAAACGCAGTGAAAGGGCGTAGGGTATCCTCCACCGGCCTGCGTATCACCACCATCCTGGTCACCATGGTGGTGGGGGTCGTGTCGGTGATCCTGTGCTGCTGCATCTTTCTGTTTCTGGACCGGTACCGCAGCGCCATGGTGCAGAGCGCCCAGACCAGCAGCGCCCAGGCGGTGTCTCAGGTGTCCAACACGGTGGACAACTATTTGAGCGATATGGAACAGGCCATGCGCCTGGTGGAACAGTCCATGACCGAGAGCGCCGACGCGCGGGACCGGCTGCTGAACGCCTTTCTGACCTTCCGGCCCGACGTGGTGGCGGTGACCGGCTATTCCGCCGGCGGCGCGCTTCTGGATTGCTGGTGCCTGGAGGGGGAGCCCCGCGCCGATATCGGGCAGAACCTGTCCTTCGATCAGCAACAGGCCAGCGGCGCGTCGGGAGCCTATCTGAGCGCGCCCCATGTGGAGAGCATCTTTGAAGGCTACTACCCCTGGGTGGTCACCATGACCGCGCCGCTGCCCGCCGGCGGCGAAACGGCCTGGGTGTCGCTGGATCTGAGCTTCGCCAGCATCTCCAGCTACATCAACAATGTGGGCATCGGCCAGCGGGGATACTGCTTCCTCATGGACAAAAGCGGCAACATCATCTACCATCCCCAGCAGCAGCTGCTCTACGCCGGGCTTAAAAGCGAGGATACCGCCGCGCTGGCCGCCCTGGCGGACGGCAGCCACGCCAACGATACCGTGATCTACAGCCTGACCAGCGTGGGGGACAGCGGCTGGCGGGTGGTGGGCGTGAGCTATGTGGACGAACTGGTCAACCGGAACGTGGCCGAGATGATCCGGCTGTCCTGTCTGCTGGCGGTGGTGGTGCTGGCGGCGGCGCTGCTCACCAGCTGGCTGCTGTCCCGGCTGCTGGGCCGCCCGCTGCGGGGCCTGGCCGACGCCATGGAGAGTTTTGAGACCGACGCCGACCACTTTGCCTACCGGCCGGTGGGGGGCACCCGGGAGGTGCAGGAACTGTCCGATTCTTTCGGGCACATGGTGCTGCGCATCCAGCAGCTGATGTCCACCGTGCGGGAGGAGGAGGTCAACCTGCGCAAGACCGAACTCAAGGCGCTGCAGGCCCAGATCAACCCGCATTTTCTGTACAATACGCTGGATTCCATCGCCTGGATGTGCGAGCAGGGCCGCAACGACGACGCGGTGCGGATGGTGCACGCCCTGGCCCGGCTGTTCCGCATCAGCATCAGCAAGGGGCACGAACTCATCCCCATCCGCCGGGAGATCGAGCATGCCGAGAGTTATCTGCAGATCCAGAAATACCGGTATAAGAACCAGTTCACCTATACCTTTGACGTGGACCCGGACTGCCTGGACTACCTGTGCAACAAGATCACCCTGCAGCCCATCATCGAGAACGCCATCAACCACGGGCTGGACCTGCTTGTGGACGAGGGCCGCATCGAGGTACAGGTGCGCCCGGACGGGGAGGATATCCTGTTTCTGGTGCGGGACAACGGGGTGGGCATGAGCGAGGAGCAGATTGACGCGATCCTGCACCGGGGCCCCGCCGACCGCACCGGCATCGGCATCCGCAATGTGGACGACCGGCTCAAGATCTACTTTGGCAAGCGGTACGGGGTGCGCATCACCAGCGAACTGGACGTGGGCACCTGTGTGGAGATCCGCATGCCCCGGGTACGGGAGGGCGAGTATGAGACCAAGTAAACGGGCGCTGGCCGCGCTGGGGCTGGCGGCGGCGCTGCTGGCCGGCTGTGCCGACGCGCCGGCCGTCTCGGTGCAGCATTCGGTGGCGCTGGTGGCAAAATCCACCGAGACCGAGTTCTGGCTCTCGGTCTTTGCCGGGGCCCGTGCCGCCGCGGCCGAATACAATCTGAAACTGACCGTCACCGGCCCCGAGACCGAGGAGGACTACGAGGCGCAGAACGCCATGGTGCAGCAGGCAGTGGACGACGGGGCCGAGGCGCTGGTGTTTTCCGCCATCGACTTTACCAACACCGCGGCCGCCATCGACGCGGCGGCCGCCGCCGGGGTGAAGGTGGTGGCCATCGACAGCAACGTGGATTCCTCCGCCGTGAGCACCTATATCGGCACCGACAACTATGCCGCCGGCCGCATGGCCGCCCAGGCCGCCCTGGACCGGGTGGAGGGCGAACTGCGGGTGGGAATCGTGAACTACGATGTGTCCAGCGCCAACGGCCAGGAACGGGAACAGGGCGCGGTGGACCTGCTAAAGGAAAGCGGCCGCGCGCGGGTGGTGCGGATCATCAACACCCTGGCCGAGGCTCAGCACGCCCAGGCCGACACCACCGCCATGCTGCAGCAGTACCCGGAGATCAACGTGCTGCTGGCCTTCAACGAGCCCACCAGCGTGGGCGCCGCCGAGGCGGTGCGGCAGATGGGGCTGTCCGACACGGTGTTCCTGGTGGGGTTCGACTCCAACGTGGCCACCATCGACGGGCTGCAGGAGGGCTCGGTGGACGCGCTCATCGTGCAGAACCCTTACGCCATGGGGTATCTGGGGGTGGAAAGCGCCTACCGTCTGCTCACCGGTCAGGGCGGCGGCATGGAGGATGTGGTGGATACCGCGACCCGCATCGTGGACCGGGACAACATGTTCACTATGGACAGTCAGAAGGCGCTGTTTGCCTTTGAACAACGGTCGGAATGAGCAATATGCACAAAAAGCGTAACACGTTATAGGATATACTGTTGAATGCGGATAAGTATTTGCCCTTCTTTCGGTGAAATTTCCCCTTGTTTTAGAAGAGAATTTCCTTTACCATTATAACTGTCAGGCGGGGCAGAGTGGGTCTGTCCCGCATATAAAAATGACAGCAAAAAAGGAGAGCAATTATGAAAAAGGTTCTTGCACTTGTGCTGGCGGCCCTGATGGTATTCAGCCTGGTCGCCTGCGGTTCCAATTCTGCCGCTCCGTCTTCGACCGCTACCGGCGGTTCTTCCACCGGCGGTGCTTCCACCCCGGCTACCAGCGGCTCCGCCACCAAAGCGGCGGTCTTCTACTACAGCTTCTCGGATACCTACATTTCCAGCGTGCGTACCGCTCTGGACGCCCAGCTGGAGGCTGCCGGCATCGAGTACACCGACTATGACGGCAACAACAACCAGACCACCCAGAACGAGCAGATCGACACCGCCCTGTCTTCCGGCTACAATCTGCTGATCGTCAACATGGTCACCTCCGGTTCTTCCGACACCGCCACCGCCATCGCCGACAAGGCGAAGGCCGCCGGCGTGCCCGTGATCTTCTTCAACCGCGCGGTGGAAGAGGACGGCAATGAGGGTGCCGTGCTGGGCGCTTACGACAACATCGCTTTCGTGGGCACCGACGCCCCCGAGGCCGGCCACATGCAGGGCAAGATGATCGGCAACTACCTGCTGGCCAACTACGACGCCGTTGACCTGAACGGCGACGGCACCATCCAGTACGCCATGTTCATGGGCGACGCTTCCAACGTGGAGGCCATCTACCGCACCCAGTACGGCGTGGAGGACTGCGACGCGGTCCTGACCGAGGCCGGCAAGCCCGCTCTGGAGTACTTCGACTCCGCCAACACCAACAAGTATCAGCTGGATATGAACGGCGCCTGGAGCGCGCAGGCTGCCCAGGAGTACATGCAGACCAACCTGAGCCAGTACAGCGAGGCCAACGGCAACATGATCGAGCTGATCATCTGCAACAACGACAACATGGCTGAGGGCTGCATCGCCGCCCTGCAGGCCGCCGGTTACAACAACGGCGAAGGCACCACCACCATCCCCGTGTTCGGCGTGGACGCCACCGATTCCGCCAAGGCCCTGATCGCTGCCGGCAACATGACCGGTACCATCAAGCAGGATGCTGACGGCATGGCCGGCTGCATTGCCCTGCTGGCTTCCAACGTGGCCTCCGGCTCCGACCTGCTGGCCGGCACCGACAGCTACACCAAGGATACCGCCAACGGCCTGGACAACAAGATCTTCATCCCCTACCAGGAGTACACCGGCGAATAAAATCCAATAGCTCCGCACGCGAACAATCAGAGGGCGGCTGTTGCTTGAGCGCAGCAGCCGCCCTTATTTTTACAGAAAAAGGAGGGGTATGTATGGGTGAAGAGGTTTTGCTTCAAATGAGCGATATCTCCAAATCCTTCCCCGGCGTCAAAGCTCTGGACCGGGTCTCACTCACCGTCCGCAAGGGCACCGTCCATGCCCTGATGGGGGAGAACGGCGCGGGAAAATCCACCCTGATGAAATGCCTGTTTGGTATCTATTCCAAAGACGAAGGCAAGATCGAACTGGAAGGCCGGGAGGTCAACTTCAAATCCAGTAAAGAGGCGCTGGAGCACGGCGTGGCCATGGTGCACCAGGAATTGAACCAGGCCCTCAAGCGCAGCGTTATGGACAACCTGTGGCTGGGCCGGTATCCGCTGATGGGCGGCGTTATGGTCAACGAGCGCAAAATGTACCAGGAGACCATGCGGATTTTCAAAGAACTGGAGATCAACGTGGACCCGCACCGGATCATGAGCACCCTGCCGGTCTCCCAGCGGCAGATGGTGGAGATCGCCAAGGCGGTGTCCTACAACTCCAAGGTCATCGTGTTTGACGAGCCTACCTCCTCGCTGACCGAGCAGGAGGTGGAACACCTGTTCCGCATCATCAACATGCTGCGGGACAAGGGCGTGGGCATCATCTACATCAGCCATAAGATGGCCGAGATCCTGCGCATCAGCGACGATATCACCGTCATGCGGGATGGTACCTGGGTGGCCACCCGCCCGGCAAAAGAGCTGGATATGCCCACCATCATCAAACTCATGGTGGGCCGCGAGTTGGGCAACCAGTTCCCGCCCAAGACCAACAAGCCCGGCGAGACGTTCCTGGAAGTGGAACACCTGACCGCCCAGTATTCGCTGCTGAAGGACGTGTCCTTCACCGCCCGCCGGGGCGAGGTGCTGGGTCTGGCCGGCCTGGACGGTTCCGGCCGTACCGAAACGCTGGAGAACATCTTTGGCGTGGCCACCCGGAAATCCGGCACCATCAAGCTGAACGGCAAGGTGTGCACCAACAAAAACGCCCGTCAGAGCATCCGCAACGGGTTTGCGCTGCTCACCGAGGAGCGCCGGGCCACCGGCATCTTCGGCATCCTGAACATTCGGGAAAACACCGTGATCTCCAGCCTGCGCAAGCATCTGCGGTTCGGCATCATGCTGGATTCCAAGAGCATGAAGAAGGATACGGCCTGGTCCATCGAGGCGATGCACACCAAGACCCCCACCCAGGAGACCAAGATCCGCAGCCTGTCCGGCGGCAACCAGCAAAAGGTCATCCTGGGCCGCTGGCTGCTCACCGATCCGGAGGTGCTGCTGCTGGACGAGCCCACCCGCGGCATCGACGTGGGCGCCAAGTACGAGATCTATCAGCTGATCCTGGATCTGGCCAACCGGGGCAAGACCATCCTGATGGTCTCCTCCGAAATGCCGGAACTGCTGGGCGTGTGCGACCGGATCCTGGTGATGTCGGGCGGGCGCCTGGCCGGCGAGGTGGACGCGCGCAACACCACCCAGGAAGAGATCATGACCCTGGCCGCGAAATATGTATAAGAGGAGGAACCATCCATGAGTGCGATTGCCAATATGAAACAGGGCATGGCGGAATTCAAAGCGATGGATGCCAAGGATAAGCGCAGCAAGGTCATTGATACTTTGCTGAACAACGCCATCTACATTCTGCTGATCCTGTTTGTGATCTATACCGCCACCCAAAACGCGAATTTCCTGAAGATCAGCTCGCTGGTGAACATCGTCAGCCTGGCGGCGTCCTCGCTGCCCATCGCGCTGGGTATCGGCGGCTGTATCGTGCTGACCGGTACCGACCTGTCCGCCGGCCGCGTGGTGGGCCTGACCGCCGCCATCTCGGCCGCGATGCTGCAGGCCTCTGACTGGGCCAACAAGATGTTCGACACCCTGCCCGAAATGCCCATCCCCCTGGTCATCCTGGCAGTGATCCTGGTGGGCGGCCTGGTGGGCCTGGTCAACGGCTTCTTCGTGGCCAAGTTCAGCCTGCATCCCTTCATCGTGACCCTGGCCACCCAGCTGATCGTCTATGGCCTGGTGCTGGAGTTCTACATGCTCAACGGCAACAACGGCCAGCCCCTGTCCGGTTTGAGCGACAAGTTCAAGAACTTCGTCACCGGCACCATGTTCACCATCCCCGCCGGCAACGGCCAGACCGTGGCCGTGCCCTGGTATGTGCTTTACGCCATCATCCTGGTGGGCGTCATGTGGTTCATCTGGAACAAGACCACCTTCGGCAAGAACATGTTCGCCGTGGGCTCCAACCCGGAGGCCGCCAATGTGTCCGGCGTCAACGTCTTTAAGACCACCGTGCTGGTGCACACCCTGGCCGGCTGCATGTACGGTATCGAGGGCTTCATCGAGTCCGCCCGTATCTCTTCCAACAACGCCGGCACCGGCCTGAACTACGAAAGCGACGCCATCGCGGCCTGCGTTATCGGCGGCGTTTCCTTCGTGGGCGGCACCGGTAAGATCAGCGGTATCGTGCTGGGCGTGTTCCTGCTGCGTATCATCTTCGTGGCGCTGAACATGCTGTCCATCAGCGGCAACACCCAGTACATCATCAAGGGCCTGATCATCCTGATCGCCTGCTCCATCGACATGCGCAAATACCTTGTGAAGAAATAATGGCCAACGATCCAAAAGAAAAAACCGGGTCCCTCGCCGCCGAAACGCCGGCGGGGGAGAACCCCATGGTAAAAAAACGCTGGTTTGGCCGGGGCATTTACGGCAGCAAGGACGTGCCCATCCGGGTGCTGGACGCCTGCATCGGCGCGATGATCCTGGCGGCTCTGGTGCTGACCTTGTGGGGCGCTACCCACAGCGGCTTTGCCATCAATTTTGACACCGGCGTGGACGATCTGACCGTGGAAACCCAGAAGGTGCAGCACGGCGAAAAAATCGCCGAACCCGAAACGCCCCTGCGCCCCGGTTATACCCTCGCCGGCTGGAGCACCACCCCCGAGCCGGAGATCCACCTGTGGAGCTTCGACGCGGCCACCGTACAGGGGGATATGACCCTCTACGCGGTGTGGGAGGCAGCCTCCTTCCCGGTCAAGTTTGATTTGAACGGCGGTACGGTGGACGGCGCGGCACAGATCGATCCCGTCACCGTCACCTATGGCCAGCCCTATGGCGAATTGCCCGTGCCCGAAAAGGAAGGCGCGGTGTTTGCCGGCTGGGTCTACAGCGGCCAGACCATCACGGCGGATACGCCGGTCACCATGACCGGCGAGCATGTGCTCACCGCCGCCTGGCAATAAACAAAAACTCCCCGCACGAACTGCGTGCGGGGAGTTTTTTGCGCTTATTCCACGGTTTGCAGATATTCGTCCATGGCCCGGGCCACATCCTTGGAGTGGCGGACCGCCTCCACCACGGTGCGGGCGCCGCTCACCACGTCGCCGCTGCCAAAGATGCCCGCGCGGCTGGTGCGGCCTTCCTCGTCCGCGGCCAGCAGGCCCCGGTCGGTGACAGCCAGGCCGGTGGTGGTGTTCACGATCTTGTCCTTGGGGCCCTGGCTCACCGAGATCACCACGCTGCTGGCCGGGAAAAACTTGGGATCGCTCAGTTCGGTGACCTCATTTGCCTCGTTGAAGCTGGCCTGCCGGTAGATCACCCCTTCGTCGGTGATCTCCACCGGGCGGGCGCCGTAGTGGAACTCCACCCCGTCGGCCACCGCGTAATCCACCTCCCGGCTGCTGGCGGCGGCCTGGTTGCGCCGGCAGAACACATGTACATGCCGCACTCCTTTGCGCACGGCGGTGCGGGCCACGTCCATGGCCGAGTTGCCCGCCCCGATCACCACCAGTTCCTGGCCCAGATCGTACACGTCCGGGTTCACCAGATAATCAATGGCAAAATGCACATGGCCCAGACTCTCCCCGGGGATGCCCAGCTTTTTGGGCCGCCACACGCCGGTGCCGATAAAAATGGCTTTGTAGCCGTCCCGCTGCAGATCGTCCACCGTCAGCGCGCCGCCGATCACCGTGTTGGGGCGGATCCTGATGCCCAGCTTGACCAGCTGGGCCTGATACCGGTCCAGGATGCTCTTGGGCAGCCGGAACTCCGGGATGCCGTATCGCAGCACCCCGCCGATCTTGTCCCGGCTTTCAAACAGGGTCACGTCGTAGCCCTTCTGGGCCAGCAACACCGCGATGGTGATGCCCGCCGGCCCGGAACCGATGATCGCCACCCGCTTTCCCTGGTCGGGCTGCCGTTCCAGCTGCAGCCGGTCCAGATGGGCGTCGGAGATGTAGTTCTCGATGCTGGAGATATGTACCGGCGCACCCTTGCGGCCCAGCACACAGTGGCCTTCGCACTGCTTTTCATGGTCGCACACCAGCGAGCAGACCACGCTCAAGGGGTTGTTTTCAAACAGCATCTGGCCTGCCTCTTCGGTGCGGTGTTCCAAAAACATCCGGATCATATCCGGGATGGGGGTGTTGATGGGGCAGCCCTTGCGGCATTGCGGTACCTTGCAGTTGAGGCACCGCCGGGCTTCGTTGACAACGTGGATAGCCATGAAAACGTTCCCTCCTGTCAAAAAGATAAAGCGGGCGGAGGCCCGCTTTATCAGTTATACCAGATTTTTACGCTTTATGCAAGTAAAGGACTCCGCTCCGTTCAGCGCCGCCCGCAGCCGGGCGGCCAGTTCCCGCATGGGGGCCGCCTCCAGTTTCACGGCCCGGCGGTCGTAGGTCACCAGACCGTTGATCTCGTCCTCCACGTCGGACAGTTGGGTGTAGATGGCGGCGCACAGCCCTTTGGGAACCGCGGGCAGCACCCGGCGCCCGTACAGTTCCTGAATCGCACGGGCAAACTCCTCCCGGGTCTTGCAGGCGCTGTAGCCGTAGGCCTTGTCCGGATGGAACATGTGGCCCTCCAACGGCAGGCAGCAGCCGCCGAACTCGGTGAGCACCAGCGGCTTTTCGCCCGCGTCCAGTTTCCAGGGACCAAAGTAGATGTGGCGGCTGTCCACGTCGGTCTCGCCGCCCCGGAACCAGCCGGAGGTGCTGTCGATGATCCGGCTGTCGTCCAGCTTTTTCAGCCGGCGATAGGCATCGCTGGAGGAAAACTGCCCCCATCCCTCGTTGAAAATGGTCCAGTACAGGATGCAGGGGTGATTTTTCAGCTGATCCACCGTGGCCTCCATCCCGGCCAGGAACGCCGCCCGGGCAGCCGGGTCCCGGTGAAGCCGCTCGTCGCTGCGCCGTCGCTGCCAGCCCGCGGTGGGCAGCACTGTGTCCCGCAGATAGCGATAGTTTCCGTTGTTCACCATGTCCTGAAACACTACCATCCCCAGCCGGTCGCAGAGGGTGTAAAAGATATCCGGCTCCACCTTGATATGCTTGCGCAGGGTGTTGAAACCCAGTGCCTGCATGGCGCGGATATCCCGCTCGTAGCAGGCGGGAGAGGCGGGGGTGAAGAGCCCGTCGCTGTAATAGCCCTGATCCAGTACCCCGTGGAAAAAACAGGGCTCCCCGTTCAGGCAGATCCGGGCATGGCCTCCCACCTGCCGGATCTCCACCGTGCGCAGGGCAAAATAGCTTTCCACCCGGTCCTCACCGGCCTGTACCGTACATTCATACAGATACGGGTCCTCCGGGCTCCAGAGCCGGGGCGCGGGCGGCGCGATCTCGGCGCGGCCCCGCTCCAGCGGCACGGTCAGCACGCCGTCCGGGGTGCGCACCGTCACCGTGCCGTCCAGCGTCTCGTCGCCGGCGTCCATAAGCGCCCGGGCGCCGTCGGCCCGTATGTCCAGCCGCCGGATGTACCGGTCGGGTACGCTCTCCATCCAGACGGTCTGCCAGATGCCGGACACCGGCGTATACCACATGCCGCCCCGCTGCATCGTCTGCTTGCCGTAGGGCAGCCGGTTGCCGCGCAGATCATCCCGCACCCGCAGCACCAGCTCGTTCTCCGCGGCCAACGCGGCGGTGACCTCGAAGGTCATGTGTTCATAACCGCCGGTGTGGCTGCCCATATACCTTCCGTTCAGCCAGGCGTCCAGGATCTGGTCCGCCGCGCCGATCTGCAGCAGCACCCGGCTTTTGACAAAACCTTCCGGCAGGGTGAACCGCCGCCGGTAGAACAGGTACCACCCTTCGGGGAAATGGGCGTGTACCCCGGATAACAGGCTCTCCGGGCAGAAAGGCACCTGGATCGTTTGGCCGTAGGCGGCAGGCAGATCGCCCTCGGGCCGGGCGGTAAATTCCCACGGGCCGTTCAGATTCAGAAAGCTGTCCCGCCGCAGCCGGGGGCGGGGATAGTCCGGCCAGGGAACGCCGGTCAGGGCCTCGCCTTCGGGCGTGTAGAGATCATAGATCATGGACGTACCTCCTTCGGGGCGGGCAAAGCGGCGATCAGCGGGCGCGGGGCACAAAAGCGGCCTGCAGCACCGTTTGGCGGACCGGCAGTTCGGGATCGGCCAGCCGCTCCAGCATCTGCTGGCCGGCAGTACGCCCCAGCGCCACCGTGGGCTGGCAGATCAGGTGCATGTGCTGCAGGCCGTATTGGGCCTGCTCGCTGTCTTTGTATCCCAGCAGTTCCACATCCCGCCCGGGACGGATCCCCTGCTCCAGCATCTGCAGCATGGCTTCGGTGGCCATCACATTGTTGGCCGCCACCAGCGCCGTGCAGCCGCTGTGCAGCAGATCGGTCAGGTGCGCGTTGACGCAGCTGCTCATGGAGTCGCCGATCCGCACCAGCCTCTCGCAATCCAGCCCGGCGCTGTGCATGGCCGCCTGGTAAGCTTCAAGACGTTCGGCGGTTGTGGAGATCCGGGGCAGACCGGTGATGTAGCCGATCCGGGTGTGCCCCAGCGAGATCAGGTGGCGGACCCCCTGATACATGGCACCGTAGTTGTCCACCACAATGGTATCGCAGGGGCATTCGGGCAGCCGCCGGGCCAGAAACACCATGGGCAGCGTCGAGGGAAGCACCCGGCTCATCTCTTCATAGGAATCCAGCGTGGAGGCAATGATGAACCCGTCCACCACCCCGTTGGCCAGAATATGCAGGTTGTCCAGTTCCCGCTGTTTGGTCTCTTTGGTATTCACCACCAGCAGACGGAACCCATCCCGGCTCACGATGTTCTCCACCTCCTCGATCAGGGTGGAAAAAAAGGAGTTGGCGATATCCGGCACGATAAAAGCGATCAGATTGCGCCGGCCGGTCTTGAAGCTGCGGGCCACAGCGTCCGGGCTGTAGTCCAGTTCCCGGATACTGTCCAGTACCCGGCGCCGGGTCTCCTGCTTGACAAAGCGGGTATTGTTGATGACATGGCTCACCGTAGCGATGGATACGCCGGCGTGCCGCGCCACATCCCGCATGCTGGCTTTTGACATGATTTCCCCACACTTTCTTGCTCTGTAAGCAAAATAAACAAAAACATGTTAGAAGTAAACGTTTTTAATAATTATATCAGCCAAGGAAAATCCTGTCAATGAAAACAGTTACTTAACATTGCGTTAAAAGCAAACAACCGTTACTTGTATAATATCTATAAAAATTCTACGAAAAACATGTTGTTTTGTACTAATTGACATCGACAATTTTCGGGAATATAATAAAGCCACTGTTGGTAAACGTTTACGCAAACGATTACCATGAATTGGGAAGCAGAATTTTTGGAGAATCCTTTAGGAGGGAAACAAAAAATGAAAAAGTGTATTGCTCTTGTGCTGGCGCTGGTCATGGCGCTTTCTCTGGCGGCCTGCTCCGGCGGGACCGACAGCCAGCAGGGCGAGTCCGCCGGGGCGTCCGGCGGCTCGGCGGCGTCCGGCGGTCATGTGTTCGGCTACACCTGCATGGATCTGACCAATCCGTTCCACATCGCGATGCGGGACGCCATGCAGGAGGCGGTGGAGGCCAACGGCGACACCTTCATCGGCATTGACGGCCAGAGCGACCAGCTGACCCAGAACGATGTGATCGAGGATCTGATCACCCAGGGCATCGAGGTGCTGTTCCTGAACCCGGTGGATTCCGCTTCGGTGCAGCCCGCTCTGGAGGCCTGCCAGGCAGCCGGCGTCAAGGTCATCAACGTGGACTCCGCCGTGCAGGACCGCAGCCTGATCGAGACCTACATCGCCTCCAACAACGTACAGGCCGGCCGCCAGTGCGGCGAGGAGATCGTGCGCCTGTTCCCGGACGGCTGCAATATTTGCATTATTGTGAATCCTCTGGCCGAGAGCGTTGTACAGCGGGTGCAGGGCCTGGAAGAGGCGCTGGAAGGCACCAACTGCACCATCGTGGACCGCAAGTCCATCTCCACCATGGACGCCGTGCTGAGCACCGCGGAGGATATGCTCACCGCCAACCCGGATATTGATGTGTTCTGGGGCCTGAACAACGACGTTTCCCTGATCATTCTGGGCGCTGTGGAGAGCGCCGGCCGCGCCGACGAGATCAAGGTCATGAGCGTGGACGGTTCGCCTTCTGGCAAGACCAGCGTGGCGGAGGGCGGCCTGTACGCCACCGCCGCCCAGAGCCCGGTCTCCCTGGGCCAGAAGGCTGTTGAGTGCGCGTATACCCTGCTGGACGGCGGCTCCATCGAGGCCGAGTACGCGCTGGACACCACCCTGGTGACCCCCGAGAACGTGAATGACATGCAGCCCGACCAGTGGGACTGATCCCGGACCGATCCAGAACGATCCGCATAGCATAACACCGCGGGCCGCCGCCTTGGGGGGAAAGCCCTGGGGCGGCGGCCCGCCGGTTTTGGGCCAAATCACAAAGGAGATGATACTTTGGCGGAGCAACTGTTGCTTGAAATGAAGAACATCCACAAGCGCTTTCCCGGTGTTTACGCGCTGAAAGGTGTTTCGCTGCAGCTGCGGGCAGGCGAGGTGCACGCGCTGCTGGGCGAAAACGGCGCCGGCAAGTCCACCCTGATCAAGGTTTTGGGCGGCATCTACAGCAAGGACGAGGGCGAGATCCTGGTGGACGGCAAGCCCGTGGAGATCGATTCGGTGGAGGACGCCCGGGCCGCGGGCATATCCATCATCCACCAGGAACTGGTGCTGGTGCCCTACCTGTCGGTGGCGGAGAACATCTTCCTCGGGCGGGAGCTGCGGGGGCACGGCGGTATGCTGGACAAGGACGCCATGATCGCCCGCACCCAGAAGGCGCTGGACGATTTCGGGCTGTCGCTGTCGCCCACGGCGATGGTGGCGGACCTGAACATCGCCCAGCAGCAGATGGTGGAGATCGTAAAGGCGGTGTCCTTCAACGCCCGGATCATCGTGATGGACGAGCCCACCAGTTCCCTGTCCGACAAGGAAGTGGACGCGCTGTTTGAAAACGTGCGCAAGCTGACCGCCCGGGGCATCGGCATCATCTACATCTCTCATCGCATGAGCGAGCTGCAGCAGATCGCCGATCGGGTAACGGTCATGCGGGACGGTGAATACATCGACACCTGCGACGTGGCCACCACCAGCAACGACGCCCTGGTGGCGCTGATGGTGGGCCGCCAGCTGGAAAACTACTACACCCGCACCTTCAACGCCTGCACCGAGCCGGTGCTGGAGGTGAAAAATCTGTGTACCGACAAGGTCCACGATGTGAGTTTCACCCTGCGCAAGGGCGAGATCCTGGGCTTTGCCGGGCTGATCGGCGCCGGCCGCAGCGAAACCATGCAGGCCATCTTCGGGCTGGACCGCATCCGGTCCGGTTCGGTGCTGCTCAACGGGGTGGAACTGGCGGGCAAAAAACCGGACCAGATCCTGGAGGCCGGCGTGGGTCTGGTGCCTGAGGATCGCAAAAACGAGGGGCTGTTCCCCAGCATGAGCATCGCCTTCAACATGACCCTGAAGGTGCTGAGCCAGTTTATCGGCAAGCTGCATGTCAATGCCGGCAAGGAGAAAGGCATCGTCAAGACCTACTTTGAGCGGCTGCAGGTCAAGGCCCCCGGACCGGAAACGGTCATCAGTTCTCTGTCGGGCGGCAACCAGCAAAAGGTCATCATCGGCAGCTGGCTGGCCGCCGACCCCAAGGTGCTGATCCTGGACGAGCCCACCCGCGGTATCGACGTGGGTTCCAAGAGTGAGATCTACGCCAAGATGAACGAACTGGCCCAGCAGGGGATGTCCATTTTGATGGTGTCTTCCGAACTGCCCGAGATCCTCAATATGAGCGACCGGGTGGTTGTAATGAGCGAAGGGCGGATCACCGCCATCCTGGACCACACCGAAGCCACGCAGGAAAAGATCATGCAGAACGCGGTCTCGATTTAAGACCCGAAAGGAGTTTCGCAGATGGAAGGTATGACTTGGAAAGAAAAGCTGTTTGGAAGCAGCAAAAACTATTTTAAGCGCAATGCGGGGATCCTGATCGGGCTGGTGGCCCTCTGTGTGATCATCAGCCTGCAGTCGCCGAACTTTTTGCGCCAGGACAACATCATGAACGTGCTCCGCCAGATCTCCTCCAATATGTATCTGGCCTGCGGTATGACCATGATCCTGATCGCGGGCGGCATTGATCTTTCGGTGGGCTCCATTGTGGCGATCACCGGCGTTACGGCGGGCACCCTGCTGAATATGGGCCTGCCGATCCCGGCGGCGATCGTGATCTGCCTGCTGGCCGGCGCGGTGTACGGCTCGATCAACGGCGTCATCATCACCCGCACCACCCTGCCCCCCTTCATCGTGACCTATGCCATGATGCAGATCTTGCGCGGCGCCACCTATGTATATACCGGCGGCACCACCGTGCGGATCGACGACCGCACCTTTACCAACCTGGGCACGGGGTATGTGCAGGGGATAGTGCCCCTGCCGGTGGTGTACATGCTGGTTGTCTTTGTGATCGTGTTTATCGTTTTGAACAAGACCCGGCTGGGCCGTCATATCTACGCGGTGGGCGGCAATGAAAAGGCGGCCCGGTTCAGCGGCATCAACGTGCGCCGCACCCGGATGTTCGTGTATGTGTTCAGCGGCGTGATGGGCGCGCTGGCGGGCCTGGTGCTCTGCGCCCGCAGCTATTCCGGCAACCCGCTGGCCGGCGACGGCGCCGAGATGGATGCCATCGCGGCCTGCGTGCTGGGCGGCGCGTCCATGGCCGGCGGCTACGGCTTTGTGGGCGGTACCCTGATCGGCGCGCTGATCATTGGCCTGCTGAACAACGGCCTGAACCTGATGCGGATCGACAGCTACTGGCAGATCATCCTGAAAGGTGTGGTCATCCTGGCGGCCGTGTATGTGGACTATGTGAAGAACCTGAAGAAAAACAAGGCGAAATAAGCGAGAAAGGACGACCCGAGCATGAACACCCCCTGCGAGTCCGGCGCGGTATTCTGTCTGCCCGATCCCGAGCAGGCGGCCCGCTGGCTGTGTGACAATCTGTTCTTTACACCGGCGGGCCCCGGCGCGGTGCGCTGCGGCAGCTGCGTGGTATATCTGCGGTCGGGGAATGCCGCCGTTCCAGAGGAGCTTCCCGCAGAAAGCTACCGTACCGGGCCGGAGCACCTGGCTCTGCGCACCACCGATATCGCCGCGGCGCTGGCCTATTGCCGCGGCCGAGGGCTGGACCTGGTGCTGAATGGGGAGGGCTGGTTTGTGAATCCCCAGGTTTTGGGAAAAGGCGAGTACTATTTCCATATCCGTACCCCGTTTGGCGTTTCCATCGAGATCAGTCAACCGATGGAGGGAGCCGGCCCGGCCGGCCCCTGCCCGATCTGGGGGCTGGATCATCTGGGGGTTCCATGCGCCGATCTGGACGCGGAACTGAAAGAATTGGCGGACCTGGGGTTTTCGCCCCTGTTCCCTCCGGTGGAAAACCGGTCCGAGCGGGAAGGCCGGGTGCGCTGCACCATGGCAGCGGGCAACGGCCTTGTGCTGGAGGTGTACCAGTTCCTCGACCGGACGCCCCGCGCGCCCGAAACGCCGGGCCGGTTGTGGGGTGCCCGGATCGGCCGGACGGCGCGCACCGGCAGCGGTATGCGCTTTGCGTGACGGCGGGCGGAGAGCCCGGCAGAGAAAAGGAGAAATCGTATGAGCGATCGGTATGATATCATGGCGCTGGGCGAGTGCCTGGTGGATATGGTCTGCACCGAGCAGGGCGGCAAACTGTGCCTGGAGGGGAATCTGGGCGGGGCGCCGGCCAATGTGCTGGCCATGGCCGCCCGCCTGGGGCGCAAGACCGCGATGGTCAGCAAGGTGGGCCGGGACGGATTCGGCGACTTTTTGTGCCGCCACATCGAGGCGGCGCGGGTGGATACCCGCTACATCAGCCGGGACGAGGCCCATCCCACCACCCTGGCGATCGTGCGGCTGGATGCGGCGGGCAACCGCAGCTTCAGCTTCTACCGGGACCGCACCGCCGATGTGATGCTGGACCGGGCGGATATCCCGGCCCAGGCGACCGGAGGTACGCGGATCCTGCATTTTGGGTCCCTGTCGCTGGTGTGCGAGCCGGTGTGCAGCGCCACCCTGGAGGCGGTGGCCGCCGCGCGCGCGGCGGGCGTGACCATCTCGTATGATCCCAACTGGCGGCCGCCGCTGTGGAACAGCCGGGAGGCGGCCCGGGAGATGATGGGCCGGGGGATGGAGCTGGCCGATCTGGTCAAGGTCAGCGAGGAGGAACTGGTCTTTCTCACCGGCGAGACCGATCTGGATCGGGGCGTGCAGGCGCTGCTGGAGCGGTATCCCATGCGGCTGCTGGCGGTGACAAGGGGCCCGGCGGGCTGCCTGCTGTGTACCCGCGCGGTGCGGATCTCCGCCCCTACCTTTGATACCGAATGTGTGGACACCACCGGCGCGGGGGACGCCTTCTGGGGCGCCACGCTGGCCTGGCTGCTGGAACAGGACCTTCGCCCCGAACAGCTGGACGAGACTACGGCCCGGCAGCTGGTGGACTTTGCCAACGCGGCCGGCAGCTGGTGGACTTTGCCAACGCGGCCGGCAGCCTGGCCACCACCCGCAAGGGCGCCATCCCGGCGATGCCCACCCGCGAGCAGATCGCGGCGTGCATCCGCACGGTGCCCTATCTGGCATAAACCTTCGCCGCGGAGCCCTGCCGCGGCGGATACAACGAAAGGAAGGCGAACGGAAACATGGCGTTCTTTCAGGTGAACTTTTTCTCCTCCACCCTGTGCTTTGGCACCGACGTGGATGTGTTCATCCCCACGCCCAACTCGGATGAGATCCTGAATCACAAAAAGCCGGATTACCTCTATGACGGGGCGCGTTTCCAGACTTTGTACCCGCTGCACAGCGCGTACGGCGATTATACCGACTGGATGCGGCTGACCAGCATCGAAAAATATGCCCAGGAACACAAGCTGGCGGTGGTGATGCCCAGCGCGTCCAATAGCTTTTATCAGGATATGTACCGGGGCAGCGCCTATCTGACCTACCTGACGGAGGAACTGCCCGCCTTTGTGGAAACGATGTTCCCCTTGAGCCGCAAGCGGGAGGACCGGTTCGTGGCGGGGCTGTCCATGGGCGGTTACGGCGCGCTGCGGCTGGCCTTTACCCGCCCGGAACGGTACGCGGCCTGCGCCTCCCTGTCCGGCGCCATCGACCTGCTGGCGGTGCGGGATCAGATCCACAGCGGTGAGATCGAAGGGCCGTTCTGCTGGGAGGATATCTTTGCCGATCCGGCGGCGCTGGAGCAGACCGACGCGAACCTGTTCCACCTGATCGCCCGGCAGCAGGCCGCCGGCGCGCCTTTGCCGCGGGTGTTCCAGAGCTGTGGCACCGAGGACTTTATCTATAAGGCCAATCTGTCCGCCCGGGACAGGCTGCGGCAGCTGGGCGTGGACCTGACCTGGGAGGAGCATCCCGGTATCCATGACTGGGACTATTGGGATACCCACATCCGCCGCGTGCTGGACTGGCTTGGCTTGAAAAACGATTCGGTCACCGAGTGAGGAGGTCATGAAACGATGGCACATATCGACTGCAGCTTTTATTCCCCCAGCCTGAAAAAGAACGTCCACATGATCGTGTTCCTGCCTTCGGTGAGCGCGGACGATTATCTGGAGGACAGGCCGGTACACTACTACGAGCCCGCTACCCGTTTTCCCACCCTGTATCTGCTGCACGGCAGCTATGGGGACTGCATGGACTGGTGCCTGCGCACGGCATCGAACGATACGCCCAGGAAAAAGGGGTGGCGGTGGTCATGCCCTCCGGCGAAAACTCTTCCTATGTGAATATGGCCCACGGCGAGGCGTACCTGGACTACATCGGCCGGGAACTGCCCGCCTTCACCCGCAAGATCTTTCCCCTGAGCCGCAAGCGGGAGGAGACCTGGCTGGCCGGCCTGTCCATGGGCGGTTACGGCGCGTTCCGGGTGGGGCTGGAGTATCCCGAAACGTTCGGGCGGCTGGCGGCGCTGTCCGGCGCGCTGGATATGCAGGCGCTGCAGAACAGCCAGGAGGCCCACGCCACCAAGATGCCCGCGTCCTATAAAAACGCCGTGTTTGCCGACTACCGGCAGGTCGCGGGTACCCGGGACGATCTGGCGGTGCTGCTGGCGCAGCAGCTGGCCGCCGGGCGGCCGATACCGCCGCTGTTTATGACCTGCGGCACCGAGGACTTTATCCTGCCCGGCAACGAGGCATTTTACCGGAAAGCCGCGCAGCTGGGGGTGACGCCGGTGTTTGAAAAGCATCCCGGCGTACACAACTGGGAATATTGGGACGGACATATCCGGGATGTGCTGGCCTGGCTGACCGGCGAAACGACAAACTGACAGGCTCTCCTGAACGCCACAAGCCCCGCGCGAAGTTGTATCGCGCGGGGCTTGTGGCGTTTGGGCATAAGGAAATGAGAAGATCTCTCCAAAAAGGCGGCAAGGGATTTTGCCGGCGCCCGCCGGGCGCCTTACAGGGCCAGGGTCTCCAGATCGTAGGGGACCTGCAGGTCGCCGGTGTAGTACCGGGCGCCCTCGGCCGTGTAGAGTTCCTTGCGCCGGTCGTAGTGCTTGTCCTCGGTATGCCAGAGCACCAGATGGGGCACCCCCAGGCGCTGGGCCAGTTCGCAGGCGTCCTTCACCGTGCTGTGGTGCTTTTCGTAGGGCTTGAACCGCTCCCGGTCTCCATACAGGCAGAACGCCTCGCTGAGCAGCCAGTCGCTGCCGGCCACGTACCGCTCGCACAAGGGGTTGTAGGGCTCGTCCCCCAAACAGGTGAGCTGCTTGCCCGCCCACCGGGCGGTGAACCCGTACTGGGGCGCCTTGGTGGAGTGGATATCAAAAAAGGTGAATTCGTGGCCCAGCAT
The DNA here is from genome assembly GCA_949295035.1 of uncultured Gemmiger sp. Taxonomy (GTDB): domain Bacteria; phylum Bacillota; class Clostridia; order Oscillospirales; family Ruminococcaceae; genus Gemmiger_A. The sequence continues at coordinate 86,665 of CASFJO010000001.1, read as the reverse complement.
ATCGGCCTTTTCGCCGTCAGCCACCGGATGCAGGGCGATGCGCCCGCCCAGCAACTCGCTGAACTTTTTTTGCAGGGTCAGCCGGCAGAGGGTGCGGATGGTCTCGATCAGTCCGGCGTGGCACCACAGGTGCAGCGTGCCCTCGTAGCCGCCGTTCAGCATCAGGGTGCCGATCTTGCGCACGATCCACACCACGCCCAGCAGATGATCGCAGTGCTCGTGGGTCACGATCAGGTGGCGGATGGCCGCCGGGTCGATGCCGGCCTTTTCCAGCTGCACCAGGATGCCGTTGCCGCCGCCCGCGTCCACAAGGATGTACTCCGTGCCGCACTGCAGCGCAAAACAGGTGTTGTAACAATGGGTGGCCAGCGCGTTGCCGGTGCCCAGAACGATCAGGTTTTCCATGATTTTATATCCTTCTTTCCGTCCCGGGCCGGGCCGCGGCACAGCCCCTGGACAATATTCACCGCCGAGGACAGGCAGATTACCCCCAGCGCGATCGCCCCGGCCTGCAGCGCCAGCAGCCGGGCCTGCCGGGCCAGGGCGGCCTGTTCGCCCCGCACCAGCGCGCTCATCATGGCGTACAGGTCCCGGCCGGGGATCAGCGGGATGAGCATCGGCACAAGCAGCAGGATCACCGGCGCCTTCAACCGGCGGGCCAGCGCCTCGCTGCACAAGGCGACCGCGGCGGTGGCGGCCAGCATGGCGGCAAATACGCCGCCCCGCGGCTCTGCCAAACGGTAGACCACCCATCCCAGCGCGCCGCCCGCCCCGATCCAGGCCAGTTTAGCTCCCCGGATGTTGAACAGCAGCGCGAAGCCCACCGAGCCCGCCGCTCCCAGCATCGTTTGAAACACAAGGCTCATCCCGGCAACCCTCCCAGCCCGTAGAGTACCGCCGCGAAACCGGCGGCCACGGCCAGCGCCTTGACGATGGCCTCGCTGAAGCCCAGCAGCCCGGAGATGGTGTCGCCGCGGATCATGTCCCGCAGCGAGGTGGTCAGGGCCAGCCCCGGGATCAGCAGCATGATGTTGCCGATCACCGCCCGGTCCGGGGCGCAGGGAAGCCCCGCGGCACGCACCAGCACCACCGTCAGCGCCGCCAGCACACTGCTGAGGAACGCCTGCAGGATGCCGTTCAGCCGCAGCCGCCGGCCCAGCCGGTCGGCGGCAAAAAGCACCGCGCCGGCCGCGGCGGCCGCCGCCGCGTCAAAGCCCGTACCGCCGAAAAACAACGCGAACACCGCCGAGATCCCGATGTAGGCGGCCAGGCGTACCCGGGATGAACAGCCCGGAGCCTGTTCGATCTGCCGGATGGCCCGCGCCAGTTCCGCTGTGGGAAGAGGATAAGCGCACAGCCGGCGGGAGAGGGCGTTGACCTGTTCCACCCGGCCCAGGTCGGTATCCCGCTCCCGGATACGGCGGGTCTGGGTGAGCACATCCCCCGCCGGGGTGCGGGCGGTGAGTACGATGCTGGAGGTGATCACAAACACGTCGGATCGCACAAATCCGTATACCGCGCACAGCCGGGCGATGGTGTCCTCCACCCGCATCACCTCCGCCCCGGCGGTGAGCAGCAGCTCCCCCATGTCCAGCAGGCAGGCCAGAAGCTGTTCGCGTTCTCTGCGCTCTTCCAAAAAACGGGCCTCCTCAGTCTCCGATCTCTACCACCAGGTGTTCGATGGCGGTGTGCCGGTGCATGTAGATCACGTTCAGCCGGCCCTCCCGATCCTTGCAGATCGCGGGCTGGCATTTGTTGCCCGGCGCGCTGGCCAGCTCGATCAGGTTAGTCCAGGTCATGCCTTCGTCCTTGGAATAGGCCAGGGTCAGGGGGCTGCGCTCATGCCAGTCGGCCACCGGGGTATCGTTGTAGGCCATCAGGATGGTGTCCCTGTCCCAGCTGATCACGTCGATCTTGGATTCGTTGTTGCGGATGCCGGTGGGCACCGGCTTTGACCAGGTGCGGCCTCCGTCCCGGCTCTCGGCGGTGTAGGACACCAGCGATTGGACCCCGTCGCCCCAGCCGGTGCTGCCCGGGCAGGTGCGGGTGAACATCCGGATGGTGCCGTCCTGCCGCAGGCAGAGGGCCGGCTCCCGGATCAGGTTTCCGTCCTCCGCATACAGCAGGGGCCCCTTTTCCCAACTCTCCCCGTCGTCGTGGGACAGATAGATGCGCACCGCGCCGAAATACTTGTCCGGCAGTTCGCTGGAGGTGGAGGCGAACACGATGGTGCCGTCCGGCAGCAGTACGCTGTCGTTGGAGGCGTGGCCGCTCTGGATGCCGGCGGGCACGGCGGGCTCCCAGGTGCGGCCTCCGTCTTTTGTTTTGCGCATCCACAACTCGTCCCGCCCGTTGCACCAGGTGGTGAAGTTCACCTCGGTGTCCAGGAATTTGGCGAACAGCAGGATGATCTCTCCCTTGCGGTTCTTGAGGAATACCGGGTCGTGGCAGCAGTAGCGGATGTCGCAGCCTACCGCGTCCGGGTTCGACCAAGCTTTCGCGCCCGGCTCCAGCACCGAGACCCAGTCCTTGGCGTCCCGGCCCATCGGGTCGCCGTTCCATTGCAGAAAACCGCCGTTCCACACGGCCAGCAGATTGCCGTTGTCCGCCAGGGTCAGGCTGGGCATGTGGTAGCACTGCCGCTCGTCAAACCATTCCACCACCCATTTGCGGTCGATGATCTTTGCTTTCATTCCGGTTCGTCTCCTTCCTTGTGCCGCCAGTAGAGCAGCATCGTCTCCAAACTGTTCAGCGGCAGGTCCACCGCCGCGCCGGTCTTGGTGTGCCGGGCAAACACCCGTTCCGCCTCGCCGCCCTTTTCCGAGCGCCAGACCGTCATCGGCCCCGCGGGCAGCCCGGCCAGCCGCACACAGTCCAGCGGGTCGGTGGCGGCGTTGACCAGGTAAAGCGCCATGCCGCCCGCATCGTCCGCAAAGCAGTAGGGCTCCAGATAGGGGCTGTTTTCCGCCATCGGCGTATCCAGCCCGGCGGCGCGCAGCACATCCTGCAAAATTTCCGCCCGCACCGTATTGAGCAGCATGGGCGGGATCTGCACCGGCGATTCAAAATTGCCAAAGGGATACACCAGCACCCGCCCGTTCACCACCACCTGCCCGGCGGCGGCGCGCTGGCGGAAAGAGTCGTACAGGGCGGTGTATTCCAGCAATTTTGCGTCCGGGAGATAGGTCACATCCAACGCGTCGCTGCAGGAGATCACCGCCGAGGCCCGGGCCCGGGGCCGGCCGGCGTATTCCCTGCCGTTGGTCACCTGTTCAAAGGCGTATTCGCCCTGGTTCTGGCGCATCCAGCGCACCGATCCCAATCCGGCAAGATGGCCCAGCCCCCGGTCGCAGAGGGCCTCGGCGGCGTCGCCGGTCATCAGCACAAAGTTGTCCCGGAACAATGCCTCCAGCACCTCGTCGGACCAGTTGCGCAGCACCTGCCCGGCCGCCGCCACCACCTGCCCGCGCAGGCCGGCGGGGTCGCAGCGGTAGGCACAGGGGATGCCCATGGCGGGCAGCAGCCCGCCCCAGAACCCTTCCTGGGGGTACAGTTCCTCCATCGAGCGGCCCTCGCGGGTGTGGAGGGTGCAGGCGGAATCCGGGCAGCAGAGCACCTGCACCCCCCGCCGGCTGCCCCGCAGCAGCCCGCCCTCGGTAAGCGTGTTCAGATAGGGTTTTGTCTCGCGCAGGGTGGTCTGGTAGCCCTCCTCCCAGACGATACCGTTGCCGTTCAGGTCGTACAGGTCGATGGTGATGCCGTCCGGCGCCAGGGCCAGCGCGCTGAGCAGCTGAAACCGGGTAAAGCGGCGGGACTTGGAATAGCGGGAGAAGGGATAGTTCTCCAGTTCCGGGTAAACCCGGGTCTCCGGGGGTAGCAGCGCCCGGTTGAGTACCGAGACCATGTTGAACCCCTGCATGTACGCGCCGGGGGCGGGTTCCTGATAACCGGGCAGGTGGATGCGGTCCACCGGGGCAAGGCCCTGGGCCAGTTCCCGCAGCAGGGCGTACCAGTCCCGGCCCTCGGCGGCGTGGGCGTGGGGGGTGGAACTCATCAGCCCCACCTGCACCCGGGGCGATACCGCCCGCACGGCCCGGCCGATGGCCCGGGCCGCGCTGAGCATGGTCTGGCGACTTGTGTCCAGCCAGATCTTGCGATAGGGATGGGGGGTGCCGGGCTGCAGCACCCCGGCCACAAATTCCTCTCTTGTGAGAGGCTTGCCCGCCTGCTCGCTGTACAGGCGCATGTGCTCCTCGCAGAAACAGCCGCCCCAGTCCAGCGGGTCATGGTTGTGCAGCCGGAAATCGTCCTCCACCCATACAATGGAGGGGTCCAGCATGGCATACCGGGCATATAGCCGGGCGATATAGCGTTGCCAGTCGGCGCACAGCGGGCAGACGCAGAGCGCCGCCGCCCGGCCGCGGGCGTCCACCATCGGGCGGAAGGGCTGCTCCTCGCCCAGCCGTTTGCCCAGGTCGGCGTGCATGACGCTGTGCCACTGGTTCACCGAAAAGCTGATCCCGCGCCCGGCCAGCATTTCCCGCACCCGGGTCATCAGGGCCAGATACAGGTCCTGCTCTTCCCGGCCCATGTGGCCGGTGTTCAGCTCTTCCACGTTGGCGAACACCGCTACATCGTCGATGCAGGCCTCGTCCACGTATTTGTCCAGCGCGGCCAGTTCCGCCTCGTCGTTGAAGCCCGGGTCGCAGCAGAAACGAAAAATATAGGCAAAGGGGTCCTTCACGGTGTTTCCTCCTGTTGGTCGGCGGGCAGCACCGGCTCGTTATAGAAACTGAGCATGGGCATCCGCATGCAGTCGCAGGGCACGGTCAGCCCCGGGTTCATCCGCCAGCCCCCGTGCAGCCGCACCGCGCCGGTAAGCGGCCGGGGAAAGGTCAGGGTCAGGGTATCGCTTCCCTCCACGTAGGCGCTGGGATGGGTCAGGCCCTGGTCGTCCTCCGCGTCAAAGGGCAGCAGGCCGGCGGGCATCCCGAAGCAGTTGAGCCAGTTGCGAATGCGGGAAAAATGCACCGTAACGGTATCCGGCCCGGTCTGCCGTACCCGGTCGGGTTCGGGGGCCATCCAGTCGATCTTCCGGCCGTAGCACTCGGCCAGGGCGGCCCGGGCGCACCGCTCGCCCACCACCAGGTTGCTCTCGGCGGAGTTGTGGATAAAGTCGTACAGCGCCAGGTCGGCGGCGGGCACCACCGTCACATGGGGGATGGCGTACATGGCCTGCCGCTGGGCCTGCCGCACCAGGCCCCACTGGCGGTCCAGCGCCTCGGTGGGGCCTTCCACGCAGCGGTTCAGCTGCACGGTGAGAAACGGCAGCTCCGGCTGGCCCAGCGCCCGGCGGATCTGCTCCACTGTGGCGGTGAACCGGGCCAGATAGGTGCCGGCGCTGTTTTCATAGCCTTCCGCCTCGCCCTGGTACCAGAGCACGGCTTTGGGGTGCAGGTCGTAGTCGGCCAGCATGGCCAGCATGTTGGCGGTCAGCGCCCCGTTTTCCTCCGGGTTCCACCAGCGCAACGGCGCGCCGCCGTAGGCGCAGGGCACCAGCCCGATGGGATAGCCCAGTTCCCGGCGCAGCCGCTTGGCGAAATGCAGCCAGGGGCTGTGGCCCGGGTTGTGGTTTTCGTAGTGGCCCAGATGCACCGCGCCGGTGGTCTCGCCCAGCGGATGGGTGGCCAGGTCCCAGCGGCCGCTGGGCCGCAGCAGATGCACCCCCAGCTCCGGCTCATCGTCCACCGGGTTTTTGGCTCGGCCCGCCGCGTTGCTCTGCCCCGCGATCACAAACACGTCCCCCACGCCGATGTGGTGGAGCATGTCCCCCCGGGTACAGGAGAGCCCGTCCCAGCCTTCATAGTCCATGGTGGTCTCGATGCGATAGAGCCCGCCGGCGGGCACCCGGGGAAACTCGATCTCCCAGCGGCCCTGCTCCGGGATGCGGCATTCGGTCCAGGGGATCACCGATTCGCCGGTGTCCTCCCGGGCGATGCGGGCCTTGACGGTGGCCCGGGCCGGCGCCACCGTCGAAAATTCCAGCGGCAGTTCCTGGGAAAGATGGATCAGGTGGTATTCGCCCCGCAGCTGGATGGGGGCATAGCCCTCCGCGTCTTGCGCGAAGATCTGCCAGGGGACCGCGCCCCCGGTGATGGTAACGCCATAGTTCATAGTCGATCCTCCGTGTCGGGGCAGGCCCCTGACGTTCTGTGAATATAGTACCACACGGCGGCCGGGGCCGCCAGCGGTCGGGCTCAATGAGGCAAAATCGTGCGGCGGATGGTCCGTTTGCCGGCGGCGCAGGCCCCGGCCCCCGCCAGGGAGAGCGCGCACCAGACAGCCAGCACCGCGCCCCAGCCGCCCGCCTCGCTGAGTGCGCCGAACCCGGCGCCTGAGACCGCGCTGCCCAGATAGGTGGCGGCGTTGAGCAGCCCGGTCAGGGTGGCGGTGAGGCCCAGCGAACGGTAGCGCAGCGGCAGCAGGCTCAGCAGCATGGTGCTCACGCCGGTCATACAGGTGGTGGATACCAGCAGCATGGCCAGGGTCACCGGCAGGCTGACCTGTCCGGCCAGCCACCACAGCCCCGCGCCCGCGCCGCACAGCGCGAAAAATGCCAGCGCTGTGGCGGCCTCGTTGCGCAGCCATCTGGCCTGCACCGCCCCCGCCAGATATACCCCGGACAGGTTCACCACCGGCACGATCAGGGTGAGCGCCACCGATACCGCCGCAGGAAAGCCGAAATTCTCCTGCAAATACGAGGGGGTCCAGGTGAGGATGCCGTCTTTGAGCAGTCCGTGCAGGAACACCGCCGCGCCGATGGGGGCCAACGCGGGCAGGACCGCCCGCAACGGATGGGCCGCTGCTCGGGCGGGCGGGGGAGCCGACTTGTCCGGCAGACCGTCCCGCCGGGCGATCCGGCGCAGCGCACCCACACCCAGCAGCCACACAGCGGCAGCGCCCGCCATAAACGCCGCGCCGAACCAAAAGCTGTATCGCCAGCTGCCCAGCGCGATGCACGCGGCGCTCACGCCGTAGGCGGCCAGGGTGCCGGCGGGGGTGGTGGTGGCCAGATGCAGGCAGATGCGGGCGCAATGGACGTCGCTGGTCAGGTCCACCACCGTGCGCACCAGCGGTGCCCAGGCCAGCGACTGCACCAGCCCGTTAAGCCCCCAGAGCACCGTCATGGCGCCGGTCCCCCGGCTGAGGGCCATGCCCGCGTTGAGCAGCGCCGAGCCCAGCAGCCCGCCGCCCACCAGCAGATGGGGCGGCAGCCGGTCGGCCAGAAAACCGCTGCACAGCTGGCCGGCGCCATAGGCGATGAAGAAGGCGCTGGCCACCTGTCCCAAAGCGGTTTTGGACAGCTGATCCGCCGCCTGCATCTCGGCGATGCTGGCGGTGAAATTCAGCCGCCCCAGATAGGTGGAGAAATAAGCCAGCCAGCAGACCCCGAAAAACAGGTAAATGCTGGCGGGGGCGTACAGCTTTTTCATAGCGTGTGTCACCTTCCAACAGGATCGCCCCGCCGCGGCGGGCGAACGGCGGCGGGGCGAAAAGGAGGAAAAACGGTCATTTGCCGGGCAGGAACCAGGGGTTCATCCAGGCTTTGCGGCCTTGCTTGTCGGTGATCTGCACCCACAGATACCGGGTGTCCGGCCGGATGGAATCCAGCCGCAGTTCGGCGTGGGTCAGCTGGCAGGCGTCGGAGTATTCGCAGAGCATCGGGTTGATGCCCTGGGCCATGATGTGGATGCGCCGTACCGGCGAGCAGTCCAGCTTGAGCACCCCGTCCTCGATGCAGCACTGGTGGATCTCGGGGCCGGTGCTGGCGTAGAACTGCATCGTGTCGTAGGCCTCGATAATGGCCTTGTAACTCAGTTCCGGGGCCTTGAACACCACCCAGCCGCCGCAGGAATCGTCCTCGCAGTTGCGGCCCTCGTGGTTATCGTCGGCGGCGATGCAGCGGATGGGCCGGCGCAGCAGCCGCAGCGCCAGGGCGTACTCGTTCTGGCTGCATCCGTTGTTGGTGGCTACCTCGGCGCTGTAGTTGTAGATCTCCATGCCGTCGTAGTTCCCATAGTGAAGAAACTCCTCGCCGCTCTCACAGGACCAGGCGGGATGGTTGTAGTTGACGATATAGCCGTTTTGGTGAAACTCCTCCACCTTGGCGGTGATGGCCTCGGGGGTGTAGGCCTCGGCCCGGTATACGGGCAGGGCGGCGGCCGGGTCCCGGGCGATGGCGCACAGATGGCAGGTCTGGTTGAACTCGTATTTTCTGCCGTACACAAAGCTGTCGGTGTCTACCTCGATGCCGGTCAGCGCCAGGAAATCCGGGTCGTTCAGATCGCTGTGATCCACCAGCACATTATGGTCGGTAAAGGCGATGACACTGTACCCGTGGGCCTTGTAGTGGTCCTTGACCTGCTGCGGGGTCAGCCGACCGTCGGAGCAGGTGGTGTGGCAGTGCAGATTGGCCTTGTAGGCGGGCCAGTCGCCGCGAAGAAGATCAATGCGTTCCATGGGTCGTCCTTTCCGCCGCGGAAGGTCCGCAGGCGCCAAAGGCCGCCCTCCGAAACGGTCAGACAGGGTCGTATCGCTTCAGAGGGCGGCACAGATACAAAATCAGGCGTCAGGTGCCGTAGGTCTCGCGGGCATAGGCGATGGCGTCGTTGACCGCCTGCTCCAGCTCAGGGCCGCCGGCCGCGTTGAACTCGGCGCGGTACTGCTCCCAGCCGGCGTCGATGTCCAGCTGGCCGCCCATCAGCTGGGCCAGATACCGGTTGGTGATCTCAAACAGGGTGGTCTGGGTGGTGGCCCACTCGGAATCCAGCACCGCCAGGCCGTAGTAGGAGGGCAGCTCCACATAGACGTTGTCCACAAAGGAGGCCACGGTGTCCAGCGCGTACTGGTAGGCTTCCTTGGTCTCGCCCTCGGCCCAGTCCAGGGTGTTGTCGTAGGGGGTGGTCACGGCGGTCCACCAGTCGTTGGTCTCCAGATCCAGCATCATCTCGCTGGCGCAGAACAGGTAGGAGAACCACATATAGCGGCAGCGGTCGGGGTTGGGGTAGCCGTAGGACTTGTTGATGTTCACAAATTCGTTGATGTCGTAAACAACATTCTCGCCGTCCATGGTGTAGGTCAGGCCCTCGATGCCGCGGAACAGCAGCTGCTGGCCCTCATTGCTGGCCAGGAACTCCACCAGATCCAGCACCCGGTCGGGGTATTCGCAGCTGGTGGGGATAAAGTAGTGGGCGCCCACATATACGGGCACGTCGTACAGCTTCATCCAGCCGGCGCCGCCCTGCAGGGCGGTGCCCAGGGTCAGATCGGCCAGGGAGCCGTCGTCGGGATGGGCGTTCATCCAGGAATCGTACAGTTTCTTGAACTGGGTGTAGTAGCCGTAGCCATAGCCGTAGGAGGCCAGGGTCTCGTTGTTAAAGGCGGCGTAGCCGTCGTCCTCGTCCACCAGGGTGCCCACACCGTTGTGGATCTGGTTGTTGGCGTACATCTGGGCCAGGGTGCGTACCACTTCCTTGCTCTCGTCGGAAACGGTCATCAGGCTCCAGTGCTCGTCGGCGGTGCCGATGGCAGCCTCATCGTCGGGCCTGAAGCCGGTCCACAGCCAGTCGTAGGTGGCGGGGGTGCGCAGCGAGGTGCCGTTGGGGATGGCGATGGTGCTGTCGATCTCGGCCCAGTTGGTCAGCTTGTTGTTGTAGGGCCACCAGCCGGAGTAGCCGGCGTCCACCGCGTTCTGGGTGAACTGGATGAACTCATCCACCGTGGCGGGCACCTTGCCGTCGTTCACTTCCTGCAGGATCGAGGTGTTGTAGGCGGGCACGCCGCTGAAAGCGGGATAGGCCCGGGCAGAGAAAGAGTAGATGGCATAGGCGGCGTTCTCGTCGCCGGTATACATCTTGTTGTACATCTTGTACTCATCGCTGTTGATGATCTTGTACAGGATGGGATAGCGGTCGGGTTCGGCGTTGATGATCTCGGCGATGTTGTATACCGCTTCTTCCTCCGCGTACTTCTTCAGGGTCGCGGCGGAGCCCCAGGTGGGGAACAGGTCGGGGGCGGCGCCCACCGCCACCTCGGTGGCCAGGCGGTCGTCGTAGCCCTCGATGCCGGTGTCATACTCCAGAGTGATGTTCACCGCTTCTTCGATGGCTTTTTTGATCGGGTCGTTGGCCATGCCCTCCGCGTCGTCGGTACTGTTGGCGTACTGGGAGAAGCGGATGTTCACCGTTTCCCGGTCGGCGTTGGTGGCGGGTGCGCCGCTGCTGCCGCTGCTGCCGCCCGCCGCCGGGGCGGACGAAGAGCTGCTGCCGCAGCCGGCCAGCGCGCTCAGAAGCAGGGCCAGCCCCATTGCCAGGGCCAGAAGCCGTTTCAGTCGCTTATTCATTTCATTTCCTCCTTTTATTGCAAGATGCGTTCGCAAAAACCCGCGCGGGCGGGTCTTGAGCCGTGGAAAGGGCGGATCATTCCTTGACCGCGCCGATCAGGATGCCCTTGGCAAAGTGCTTTTGCAGGAACGGATACACACACATGATGGGCAGCATCGCGCAGATGATGGTGGCCATGCGCAGCGCCATGGGCGGGGGCAGCTGCGCGCCGAAATCGGTGGCGCCCTGGCGGACCTGGGCCATCATGGCCGAGTCGGTCAGGACCCGGCGCAGCACCCAGGCGAAGGGCTGCAGTTCGGATTTGTTGGCGATGTACATCATGTAGCTGTAGTAGTCGTTCCAGAAGCCCACCGCCAAAAACAGCCCCACCGCCGCCAGCATCGGCTTGGACAGCGGCAGCAGCACCCGGAAGAACACCCCTACCTCATTGCAGCCGTCGATGCGGGCCGCGTCCTCCAGATCCCGGGGCACCGAGTAGGAGAAGTAGTTGCGCATGATGATGAAGTAGGTGATGCTGAAGCCGTAGGGAAGGACCATGACCCAGTAGGTGCGGATCAGGTTCAGATCCATATAAAGGATGTAGGTGGGGATCAGGCCGCCGGTGAAGAACATGGTGAACACCGCCAGCACATTGATGAGTTTCATGCCGGGCACATGCACCTTGCTCACGGCGTAGGCCATGGTGGAGGTGACCAAAAGGCCCAGCAGGGTACCGATCACGGTTTTGCTGGCCGAGATCCAAAGACTCGTGGTGAAAGAGGAGTTGCTGAAGATGGTCTTGTAGTACTGCAGATCCACCCCGCCGGAAGGCCAGAGCATCAACCCGCCCTTGACAAACTCCTCATAAGGGGTGACAGAGGCCACGAACACGTACCACATGGGGTAGAAGCACAGGATCGCGAACCCCACGCAGAACACCACGACAAAAACGTCGTAAAAGTTGAAGCCGAACCGCTGGCGCAGGCTCTTGCGCGGCACGCGGGGCTTTTGTACGCCGGAAACCGCCATTTTCTCTCCCTCCTCTTAAAAGATGCCCATCACGTCCAGCTTTTTGACGAACTTGTTGGAGAACACCAGGGCCAGCAGACCCAGCACGTTCAGCAGCAGGTTGGCCGCGGTGGACAGTTCAAACTCCGCGCCGCCGCCCAGACTGATGCGATAGATGTAGGTGGAGAGCACGTCGCCGGTGGAATAAACAAAGGTGTTGTACAGGTTGTAGACCTGATCGAAGTTGGAAAGGAACAGCTGGGATACCTGCAGCAGGAACATGACCGCCACGCTGGGCAGGATGCGCGGGAAGGTGATGTGCAGCAGCATGTCCTTGCGGTTGCCGCCGTCAATGGCGGCCGCCTCGTAAAGGGTGGGGTCCACCCCGGCGATGGCCGCCAGGTAGATGATGGTGGAATAACCGGCGGTCTTGATGATGTTGGTGACCACCAGGATGCCGCGGAACAGTTCCGGCCGTTTCATAAAGTCCACGGCCTCGCCGCCCAAGGCCACGATGATCTGGTTGACCACACCGCCCACGTCGCCGGGTACCGGCGCCTGCAGGAACACCTGCACCAGACCGGCGAAGATGACCCAGGACAGGAAGTAGGGCAGGTACACGCAGGTCTGGATCACGCTCTTGACCCGGCGAAACTGCAGTTCGTTGATCATCAGCGCCAGAAATACGTTGAACGAGAATCCGAAGATCAGGTGATAGACGTTGATGATCACGGTGTTCTTAAAGGCCTGGATAAAGGAAGGGTCGGAGAACAACTCCTTATAATGAAGCAGACCCACCCATGGGCTTCCCCAAACGCCTTTATTGATCTTGAAATCCTTAAAGGCCAGCAGGATGCCGTACATGGGGCCGTAGCTGAACAGCAAAAGAAAGATGATGCCCGGCAGCGCCAGCAGATAGATGAACCAGTATTTGCGCAGCGCCAGCCGCGCACGCTGGGGCAGGGTGCGCAGCCGTTCGCGCAAGGGCAGTTTGGGCTGAATCGGACTGACTGCGGCAGCCGTTTTCGCCATGGTGAGTCGCCTCCGTTTCTGCGGTTGTATTTACTAATATTAGTGCACTGTTTTTTAATAAAAAACCGGGATTCCTATTGACTTTTAGCGTCTTACTGTGGCACAATACCCTTGTAATCCTGAAGCATATCTACAGTATAATAGCATTTTAGCCTGGTGTCAAGCAATTGTCTATTCAAAAACCAGACAATATATTTAGTAAATATACACAACAAAGTCCACTAATAAATTAAAAATATTATTAACTAGGAAACTGGAGGCGCTTTATCTATGAAAACCATCGCGTTTATCGGCTACGGCCTGCGTTCCCTTACCATGATGAAAGCATTCCGGGCGCTGGAGGCGGATATCGCTGTTTCGGCGGTAGCCGATCCCCGGTGGGAGCAGATCCGGGAAGAAAACCGGGACGATCCCTATTTTGCCGATACCCGCTATTATGCGGACGCGGAGGAACTGCTGGCAAAAGAGGAGCCGGACGGGGTGTTTATCGGCACCCGCTGTTCGCTGCACACCCCGCTGGCCTGCCGGGTGCTGGAGCGGGATGTTCCGCTGTTTCTGGAAAAGCCGGTCTGCATCAGCCGGGAGCAGTACGAGACCCTGCGGGCGGCCGCGGCGGGCAAAGAACACCGGGTAGTGGTCAGCTTTCCGCTGCGGCTGTCCTCCATCACCCTGGAGATGAAGCGGATCGTGGACAGCGGCGTTCTGGGGCGGATCACCATGGTGCAGGCGGTCAACAACGTGCCCTATGGCAGCGTGTATTATCACAGCTGGTACCGGGACCCGGCGGAGACCGGCGGGCTGTTCCTGCAAAAGGCCACCCACGATATCGACTACATCCATTTTCTGATCGGGGAGCGGCCGGAAACGGTCTGCGCCAAAACGGCAAAACTGCACTTTACCGGTGACCGGCCGGCCGGGCTGCACTGCCCGGATTGCCCCGACTATCGCACCTGCCCGGAGAGCAGCTATGTGGTGGGGCGCATCCTGAAGGAGGATGTGCAGGGGGATGCCTGCTGCTTTGCCCGGGACACCGGCAACGAGGACGGGGCCTGCGCCATCTTTACCACCGGCAGCGGGGCCCTGATCAGCTACAATCAGAATTTTGTGGTCAAAAAGGGGGCCGGCCGGCGGGGCTGCCGGATCATCGGAACAAAAGGCAGCGTGGAATTTGATTTTTATACCGCCGAGATCCGGGAGGACCGGTATCTCTCGCCGCAGACCGTCACCCACAAGTTCAACTTCCCGGCAGGGATGCACTTTGGCGGAGATGAGCAGCTGGCGCTGGACTTCCTGCGTGTGCTGGACGGCGCGCCCGCCCGCTCGGATCTGCGCGCCGGCCTCGTGAGCGCGGCCAGCTGCCTGGCCGCCCGGGAATCCGCCCGGCTGGGCCGGTTCATCCCGGTGAACTATTAAAATAAGAAGGAGAGAACGCCCCATGCTGGTAAATCTGGAAACCATTCTGGCCGACACCCGCCGCAAGCACTACGCGGTGGGCCTGTTCAACTGCGTGACCCTGGAGATGACCAAGGGCATCCTGGCCGCCGCCGAGGAACTGGATTCTCCGGTCATCATCGGCCCGGCGGAGAGCCTGCTGCCCGGCGCCACCCTGGCGGAGTACGCCGACATGATGTGGGGCATGGCCGCCCGTGCCCGGGTGCCGGTGGCCCTGCACTTTGACCACGGCTTCACGCCGGAACTGGTGGAGCAGGCCATTCAACTGGGATTCACCTCGGTCATGTACGATTGCAGCATGCTGCCTTTTGAGGAAAACCTGCGCCGCACCCGGGCAATGGCCGCCAAAGCCCACGCGGCGGGCTGTTCGCTGGAGGCGGAGATCGGGCATGTGGGCTCCAACGGATCGGCGGAGGAGGCGGTCGCCAAAACCGTCTACACCCGCCCCGAGGACGCGCTGACCTTTGCCGCGGGCAGCGGCTGCGACGCGCTGGCGGTGGCCATAGGCACCGCCCACGGGGTCTATACGGAAACGCCCCGGCTGGATCTGGACTGCCTGCGCCGCATCGCCGCCGCCTGTACCCTGCCGCTGGTGCTGCACGGAGGCAGCGGGCTGTCGGACGAGGATTTCCGGGCCTGCGTGGCCGGGGGGATCTCCAAGATCAACATCTTTACCCACAACAATCTGGCCGCTGCCCGGGCCGCCCGGGAGCATTATACCGAACAGACCGGGGCTTTTGAACTGATGCCCTGTATCACCGAGGCCGTCAAGCGGGAGACCATGCACCATATCCGGGTCTTTGGCAGCGACGGGAAGGCATGAGCGGGCGGCGCTGTGTGGCCGCGCTGGACGTCGGTACCACCGCGGTGAAGGTCTGCCTGTTCTCCGAGACCGCCGACCTGCTGGCGGTAAGCGCCCAGGAATATACGCTGGACGCGCGGGGCGCCCGGGTAGAGGCCGATCCCGACCGGTACTGGCAGGCGATCCGCCGGGGCATGGCCGAGGTGCTGGCCCGCCTGCCGGACGCCCGGGTGGAGGCCGTGGGCCTGACCACCCAGGGGGAGACGATGGTGCCGGTGGACGCCGCCGGCCGGCCGCTGCGGCCGTTCCTGGTCTGGCTGGACAGCCGGGCCGCGGCCCAGGCCGAGGCCCTGCGGGCACAGCTGGAGGACACCGCCTTTTACCACGCCACCGGCCTGCCCGGCATTGAAGGAGCGCTGCCTCTGGCAAAACTGCGCTGGCTGGCGGAAGAGGAGCCGGACCTGTTTGCCCATACCCATAAAGTTTTGCTGCTGGAGGATTACCTGCTCTTCCGGCTCACCGGGCGGATGGTCACCGAACCGTCCCTTCAGACATCCACCGGCTGGTTCCGGCTGGACAGCGACAATTACTGGCCCGAGGCGCTGGCCGCCGCGGGGGTCTCGCCGGACATACTGCCTGAACTGCGGGAGTGCGGCAGCCTGGCGGGGCCGCTTTCCGGCGAGGCCGCCCGGCAGCTGGGGCTTGCGGCCGGCACGCCGGTCTTTACCGGCGCCATGGACCAGACCGCCGCCGCCCTGGCCGCGGGCAGCGGCAGCGGGGTGATCACCGAGACCACCGGCACGGCGCTGGTGGCGGCCGCCGTCACCGACGTCCTGCGGTTTCCCGCCGGGCACCCTGTCACCCTTTACCGGCACGCGGTGAAGGGGCAGTATGTATACCTGCCCATCGGCAATACCGCCGGTATGGCGCTGCGCTGGTTCCGGGATCAGTTCTGCCCGGACCTGCCCGCCGGCGGCGCGGGCTACGCGGCGCTGGACGCCATGGCCGCCGCCGTGCCGCCGGGCTGTGAAGGACTGGTGTTTTTGCCCTATCTGTCCGGCTGTGTGGACCCGGAGCCCTGCCCCCAGGCACGGGCGGTATTTTTCGGGGCGACCCTTGCCCACACCAGGGCCCATTTTGCCCGGGCGGTGCTGGAGTCCACCGCCTTTGTGCTGGCGGATTTTCTGGAGATGCTGGCGGCGCTGGGCTGCCCCTGCCGGGAACTGCGGTCCCTGGGCGGCGGCGCGGGCAGCGCCCTGTGGCAGCAGATCAAGGCGGATGTGTGCGGCCGGACACTGACGGTGCCCGCCTGCCGGGAGGCCACCGCCCAGGGGGCGGCGATCCTGGCGGGCCGGGGCTGTGGAATGATGGCCCCCGACTATCTGCCCGCCGCCCCTCCGTCCGCCCGGTATACGCCCGATCCGGCCGGCGCCGCGCCCTATGCCCGGGCACGGGAACTGGCCCGCGAACTGTACGCGGCGGTACGCCCGCTGTATTGAACGAAAGGAGAGTGCGATATGACCCCGTCAAAACCTCGTTTGGGTGTTCTGGCCCTGATGCTGGAGGGCTATGAGCCCCTGTTTCCGGGCTTTATTGAGCACCAGACCCGCTATGTGCGGCAGGTGC
Source organism: uncultured Gemmiger sp. (assembly GCA_949295035.1). GTDB lineage: Bacteria > Bacillota > Clostridia > Oscillospirales > Ruminococcaceae > Gemmiger_A. The sequence goes on along the minus strand of CASFJO010000001.1, from coordinate 70,363 downwards.
TGGAATCTCTGGACGGCACGGCGGAATTTACCTTTCCCGGCCCGGCGGGCAACCGGGCTGAGATCGAAGCCCTTACCGCCCGCTATAACGCTGAGGAACTGGACGGCATCCTGATCTTGCTGCTGAGTTATTCCCAGGGTCAATACCTGGTGCGGGCCATGCAGCGCAACCACCTGCCGCTGGCGCTGGCGCTGGTGCAGCCCAACGAGACGGTGGGGGAGAACTTCGGCGAGTGGGAACTGACCATCAATCAGGGCATCCACGGCTCCCAGGACAACGCCAACTGCCTGATGCGGGCGGGCATTCCCTGCGTCTTTTTCGCGGGCAGCCGGCTCAATGGGGAACTGGCCGCCTTTGTGGCGGATTTTGCCGCCGCTGCCGCCACCCGCCGCGCCATGCAGCGGATGAAGATCGGGGTGGTGGGCCGTCTGCCCGGCATGGGGGACGTGATCACCGACGACATGGCGGTGTTCCGCACCCTGGGGCCGGAGTTCGTGAGCGATTCGGTGGGCACCCTGCAGGGCTTCTGCGCCCGCATCACCCCGGAACAGGTGGCCGACCGGGTGGCTTTTGAGCGCACCGTGTTCGATGTGGACCCGGCCATGCCCCCGGAGAGCCACGCCGAGGCGGTGCGGATGTACCTGGGGTTCAAGGCGTATCTGGAGGCCGGCGGCTACGCGGGCTACACCGCCCATTTTGAGGAGTTCGGGGCGGACGGACGGTTCACCCAGCTGCCGCTGCTGGCGGCCTCCAGCCTGATGGCCGACGGCTACGGCTATGCCGCCGAGGGGGACGCCACCGCCGCCATGTGGATGGCCGCCATGATCCGGCTGTGCGGGCAGGCGGATTTCAGCGAGATGTACATGATGGACCTGGCCCGGGAGGCCATTCTCTTCTGCCACGCGGGGGAGGGCAACTGGGCCCTCTGCCGCCGCGACCGCAAGCCCTTTTTGATGGACCGGGTGTTCAACGAGGGCGGCCTGTCCAACCCGCCTACCCCCATCTTCTGCCCCGAACCAGGGCCGATGGCGGTGATGTCGCTGGTGCATCTGGGCGCAGACCGGTTCCGGCTGGTCTATGCCCCCGGCCGGGTGCTGGACGAGTGCGGGCTGAAACAATGCGACATGCCGTATGTGTTCTTCCGGCCGGACAGCGGGGTGCGCCCCTGCGTGACCGCCTGGCTGGAGCAAGGCGGCACCCATCACGAGATCCTGGTGCCCGGCACACCGGAGCCCCGGGTCCGTCTGCTCTGCCGGCTGGCCGGCATTGAATTTGTCCGGGTGTGAGCCCGATCGTTAGAAAGGAGTTGTTTGCCATGCTGCAAAATATTTGCCGGTCCCTGGCCGATCTGCTGGACGGGGCCTATCTGGACGGGGTCATCGCCGCCCGCGCCGCCCTCACCGGGGAGGACCCGGCGGCCTTGCGGGCCATCGCGGAGGAAAAGGTGGAGTTTTATCCGGGATCCTTCGCCGCCCGGCAGGAAGAACTGATGAGCCGGGTGGGGCAGACGATGGTGCCCGCTTTTGCCGACGGGGAAAACGGCGCGCCCACCGATTCCTACCGGGCCGCCCAGCACAGCGGCGCCGCGCCCCTCAGCGGGCTGGGAGCGTTCCGGGTCGGGGAGGACGGCCGGCTGTACCTGGCCGCCAAGAGCGAGCACTACCACATCCCTCTGGGCCATTCCTTTCCGGGCTACGCCCTGCTGGAAAAGGCCAAACAGCTGGGCATCCCCAACGCCACCCACAACAACACCCGGGGCTTTATCACCCGCACGCTGGAGAGGCGGCTCATCGCCGCGGCCAACGGGCTGGAGCCGGCTGATCCGGCGGTGGATGCCCTGTTGCGGGAGAAAAAACCGGGCGTTTTGAGCTGCGTCATCAACCTGGAGACCGGCTCCCTGGCGGTGGAGGCCGCTCTCAAGATGATGCTGGCCCGGTTTTATCCCATCGACGGCAAGCCCGCCCTTTATGAAGGCCGGGTGCCGGTGTTCCTGGTCATGGCCGACAACGCGGGCGGCATCACCGCCGGCTACCACGGCACCACCGTGCTGGCCCAGACCCTGCGGGGGCTCTGGCCCGGCTTTGCCCAAAAGGCCGACGCGGCTGAACTGTACAAGGTGGTATCGGTGCCCATCAACGACCCGGACGCTTTTGCGGCCATCGCGCGCCGCTGGAACGAGGGCCCCTACAAGACGGCCGGCTTCTGCCATGAGATCGTGATGATGAACTACGGCGGCATCCGCCTGTCGGAAGAATTTCTGCGGGCGGCGTACCGGGTCTGCCGGGAGACCGACACACCGGTGCTCTGCGACGAGATCCAGTCCTGCGCCTGGTACGAGGGGCTGTTCCTCTTCCGCCAGTACGGCCTGACACCGGACTTTGTCTCCATCGGCAAGGGGTTCCCGGGCGGCTGCTACCCGGCCAGCAAGATCCTGACCAGCGGCGCGTTCGACAGCCTGAACCAGTTCGGCGCGCTGGTCACCAACGGCCAGGAGGAACTGGCCAGCCTGTCCTACCTGATCACCATGGAGTTCATCGCCGCCAACGGGGCCCACATCACCCAGGTAGGCCGCCGATACCATGAGAAAGCGGCGCAGATGGCCGCCCGGCATCCGTCGGTCTGCACCGGGGTGGAGGGGGACGCCCACATGACCGCCCTCTGCTTTGACAATGTGGAGGACGCGGTGGCTTTCTGCACGGCGATGAACCAGGAGCGCTGCGTGGATATCAGCGCCCAGACCTACAAGCCCAACTGCCCGCCGGTGGCGCTGGCCAAGCTGCCCCTGATCCTGACCGAGCCCATGACCGACCGGCTGCTGGCGATGATGGAGGAAGAACTGACCGCCCTTGAGAGGGGAAAGGAGGCCGCGCAATGAAACAGCCTGTGCGTTTTGGGGTGATCGGATGCGGCCTGATGGGCCGGGAGTTTGCCAGCGTGTCCATGCGGTGGCTGCATCTGGCCGCCGATCTGCCCCGCCCGGTGATCGTGGCGGCCTGCGACCTGAACCAGGCCAACCGGGACTGGTTCCGACAGGTGCCGGACACAAAATATTTCTACGCCGATTATAAAGAACTGCTGGCCAACCCGGAGGTGGAGGCGGTATACTGCGCGGTGCCCCACCACCTGCACGCCCAGGTATACAGCGACGTGATCCGGGCGGGCAAGCATCTGCTGGGGGAAAAGCCCTTCGGCATGGACCTGGCCGCCTGCGAGACCATCCGCCAGGCCATGGCGGAGAATCCGCAGGTGTTTGTGCGGTGCGCCAGCGAGTTCCCGTACTACCCGGCGGTGCAGCAGATGGTGCGCTGGTACCGGGAAGGGGCCTTCGGCCAGATCATCGAGGCCCGGTTCGCCATCAAGCACTCCTCCGATATGGACCTGAACAAACCCATCAACTGGAAGCGCACCCGCGCCGCCAACGGGGACTACGGCTGTATGGGCGACCTGGGCATCCACACTCAGCACCTGCCCTTCCGGCTGGGGATGTTTCCCCGCACTGTCAGCGCCCAGCTGGCCAACCTGGTGCCCACCCGCCCCAACGAAAAGGGCGAGCCGGTGCCCTGCGAGACCTGGGACAATGCCATCCTGCTCTGCGAGGCGGAAAACGCCGCCGGCGACCGGTTCCCCATGCAGCTGGAGATGAAGCGGATGGCCCCCGGCTGCACCAACACGGTGGAGTATGAGATCTACGGCCTGAAGATGTCGGCCAGATTTTCCACCGACGATCCCAACGCCATCCGCTATACCCAGGCGGTGGGCCGGGAGCAGGCCTGGGCCCGGCTGGTGGTGGGGCAAAAGACCCTGTATCCCACCATCACCGGCTCGATCTTTGAGTTTGGGTTCTCCGACTCGCTGCTGCAGATGTTCGCCGCTTTTGTGAGCGAACTGCGGGGGCTGGACTGCTCCTTCGGCTGCTTTGACCCCGACGAGGCCCTGCGCAGCCATCAGCTGCTCACCGCCGCGCTGGAATCCTACACCCAGCGCCGGGTGGTGGAACTGTAAGCCTGCTTTTTGACCGGAACGAAAAAGGACGCGCCCGCGGGCGCGTCCTTTTTCGTGGGATGAAAGTGAGGGGATCGTTCAGGGATTGACAACATTCTGCGGCTTGCCGCCCAGCCAGGCGGTCAGGTTGTCCACCGCGATATCCATCAGCCTCTGGCGGCTCTCTTTGGGCGCCCAGGCGATGTGGGGGGTGATGAGACAATGGGGCTCGGCCAGCAGGGGATTGTCCGGGCGGGCGGGTTCGACCTCCAGCACGTCCAGGCCCGCGCCCGCCACCTTGCCGGTACGCAGCGCCTCGGCCAGGGCGGTTTCGTCGACCAGGGGCCCCCGGGAGGTGTTGATCAGCAGCACGCCGTTCTTCATGCGGGCGATGCTTTCCCGGTTGATCATGCCCCGGTTGCTCTCAAACAGCGGGCAGTGCAGGCTGATCACGTCGCTTGCCGCCAGCAGTTCCTCCAGCGGCACCATCCGGGCCACCTCATCCATACCGGCCGCATGGGCGTCATAGGCAAGCACCTCCATGCCGAAGGCGGCGGCGAGCCGGGCGGTGGCCCGGCCGATCCGGCCATACCCGATCACCCCGAAGGTCTTGCCCGCCAACTCGATCAGCGGGCTGTTCCAGTAGCAGAAATCCGGGCAGCGGCTCCAGTCTCCGGCTTTGACAGACCGGCTGTGATCCCCCACATGATGGCACAGTTCCAGCAGCAGCGCCATAACGAACTGGGCCACCGCGGCAGTGCCGTAGGTGGGAATGTTGCAGACCGGCACCCCCTGGGCCCGGGCGGCGGCGATGTCCACCACGTTGTAGCCGGTGGCCAGCACTCCGATGTATCGCAGCTCCGGCGCCAGGGCGGACAGCGTTTCGGCGGAGAGAGGGGTCTTGTTGGTGAGAAGCACATCCGCGCCCTTGGCCCGGGCCAGGATATCCGACGTAAAGGTGCGGTCATAGACCGTTACCTCACCCAGGGCCTCAAATCCGGCCCAACTCAGATCGCCGGGGTTTTCGGTGTATCCGTCCAGAATCACGATCTTCATGGGCTCATTCTCCTTTCAGCCCGGCCAGGCCGGTCGCCGCGCCCAGGCTCAGCAGTCCGGCGTCGCTGTTCCAAAGATTGCACTGCATCCCCCGGCTCAGCCAGGGCTTCAGCGGTCCGGCGCTGCCAAAATGCACGCCGGAGAACTTGCCCGCCTTTTTGGCCGCGGCGATCACCCGCTCAAAGGCGGCCACGATCTCCGGGTCGTCGAACCGGTCCAGCTTGCCGTAATCCTGGGTCATATCGTTGGGGCCGATAAAGGCCACGTCGATGCCCTCCACCGCCAGGATCTCCTCGATATGCTCCACGCCGGCCCGGGATTCGATCTGGCACAGCAGCAGAGAGTCCTCGTTGGCCTGTTTCATGTACTCCGGGCCGTTGACCTTTTTGAAATCGGTGTGCGGCCGGGAGAGGGACACCCCCCGGTGCCCCATCGGCGCGTACTTTACGCAGTCCACCAGCATCCGGGCCTGTTCGGCTGATTCGGTGTTGGGCAGCAGCAGGCCCGCGGCCCCCATCTCCATGAACTTCAGCGCATGTTCCCGCCGCATCTCGGGGATGCGCACCAGCCCCGGCAGGCCAATGCCCCGGGCCTCGGCCAGAATGTTGGCCACCTCCCGGGTGGTGAAGGCCCCGTGTTCACAGTCTATGATAAAATAGTCAAATCCCGCGTTCTGCAAAAGCCGGGCAATGTCCGGGCTGGTGAAGGTGGTCACCATCGTGCCCAGGATCTGTTCACCCGCCCGCAGCCGCTGTTTCAGTCCGTTCATAGAAACTCTCCTTTTTCTTTGCTCATGTCAGTTCGTCCAGCCGGGTGGTGGTCACCGGGCAGGCGCCCGAGGCCATCAGCGTTTCCACCTCCGCCCGGGTGGGCAGCGCCATGCCGATCGCGCCCTTGTACCGGATGGCCAGGGTCCCCGCGCAGTTGCAGAAGCAGGCCAGCCGGGCCAGGTCCATATCCTCCCGCACCCCCACGCAGAGGGCGGCGGCCAGGGTATCTCCCGCGCCGGTAGGATCAACGGGCGGCTGGTCGATGCCCGGGGCAAAGGCCACCAGCCCGTCCCGGCTGAGCACCGCCCCATCTTTATCCCGGGTCAGGGCCACCACCCGGGGCCCCATGGCGTGCAGCGCCCGCAGCACCGCCCCGATCGTCTGTTCGCCGGTCACGATCCGGCCTTCTTCCAGGGTGGGGGCCACGATATCCGCGCTGCGCACCGCCCAGAGCATCCGCTCCCGCGCGGCGTCGTTGCTGGTCAGTTCCCGGCGGATGTTCGGGTCAAAGGACACCAGTACCCCGTTGGCCCTGGCGATCTCCACCGCCTTTTGGCAGGCGCCGCGCATCTGGGGGGTCAGCTCCAGCAGCATGCCCGGAAAGTGGATCGCGAACGCCGCGGCGATGTAGGCTTCGTCCAGGTCTTCGGCGCAAAGGGTGCTGCCCACCGAGTTTTTGCGATAGTACTGATAGTTGCGCCCCTCGGGCAGATACTCCAGAAACGCCAGCCCCAGCTGCCCCTCCTCCGCCTGCACCAGGTGGGATATATCCACACCTTGCGCATGCAGGGTGTGGGTAGCCATGCGGCTCAGGCTGTCCTGCCCTACCTTGCCGATAAAGCCGCTGTTGCCGCCCAGCAGGGCTGCCGCGCAGGCAAAAATGCCGGCGGAGCCGCTGGCCGTTTTGATCACCGGACCTTCGTCCTCCAGGCGCATCCCGTCGCGTGCCGGGATCAGATCGATCAAAAGTTCTCCCAGCGCCAAAATCATGCCGTTTTTGTGCCGCCGGGCGTCGCACGTGTTTTCCATAGCTGTTCACACCGCCTTTACCGTGAGCATCACCAGTTGAAATTATTAGTAATAATAATAGACTATAAATAAATTATAACATCTACAGTATATGCCCGCAAATGCATTGTGTCAATAGGATTCCGCCACTATCCGTGCCAAAAGATTTTTTGTGAATTTGGGCAGTTTGTTTGACTTTTCCCATAAGTTCTTTTATAATATTAGTGTTATATTATTAAAAGGAGAATCCCGGCCTATGAAAAAAGCCACTTCGCAGGATGTTGCACGGCTGGCGGGCGTATCCCAGGCCACCGTATCCCTGATCCTGAACAACAGCGATAAGATCACCTTCAGCAGCGAGACCAAGGAAAAGGTGTTTGCCGCCGCGCAGGAACTGGGGTATGAGCTGCCGCGGCGCAAAAAACGGCCGCCCAAAAAAAGCAGCCGTATGCTGCTGGTGCTGACCCCCACCCTCACCAATCCCTATTATTCCGAACTGATCCAGGCGGTGGAGGACTATGCGGATTCGCTGGGCTATCGGGTCATTGTTTGCAATACGTTTCGTAAATCTGATTTAGAAAAATACTATTTGGATACTTTCTTGGGGGGCCATGTAGACGGGGTCATCTATACCTTTTTGCCCAGTTTTCCCCACCTGATCGAGCAGGTCTCGGCCACTACGCCGGTGGTGCTCATTGGAGAAAAGCAGGAGGATATGGCGATCTGCTCCATTGAATTGAGCAATGTGAACGCGGGGGCGATGCTGGCTGAGCACCTGTATCAGCTGGGCCACCGCAAGCTGGCATTTTTGTCCACGCCGTTCAACCAGTTCACCCTGGCCCGGGGGCAGCGGCTGGAGGGCATCCGCAAACAACTGGAATCCCACGGCCTCACCAACGCGCTGGAGGCCATTGTGGAAGATCTGCGGGCCGAGACCGATATGCAGGATGACGGCCTGCCCTACGAGTATGCGGTGGGGCGGCGTCTGGCGGCGGAATTTTTGCGCCGGAAAGGGGAGGCCACCGCCCTGATCGGGGTCAACGACATGACCGCGCTGGGGATTTTGAACGAGTTGCAGACCCAAGGGTTCCGGGTACCGCGGGATTATTCGGTCTGCGGGTTCGACAATATCTTTGCCTCCGGCGTCACCACCCCCTCGCTGACCACCATCGACCACCACCTGTATACCCGCTGCCGGTCGGCGGTGGACATGATCCTGGCCCAGAACGAAAAACGGTCCGCCGCGCAGCCTGCCATGGTGAACAAGATCGAATACACCCCGCAGCTGATCCAGCGCGGCTCCACCGGGCCGCGCGGAGCGGACCGATGAGCGGCGGGAGCAAGGCGACGCGGCCGGGATCTTTGGCGGGCGGCTGCATCGCGGTGCTGGGCTCCTCGGTGGCCCGGGGCGAGGCCTCGGGTGGCTGGGCGGTAGGCGAATATCTGGCGGCCCGGCTGGGCACGGCGCTGGCCAAAGAAGCGGTCAGCGGCACCACGCTGGCCGATATCGGGCCGGACAGCTATGTGCGGCGGCTGGCCCGGCTGGATCCGACGGCCCGGTATGATCTGTTTTTGTGCCAGCTGTCCACCAACGACGCGAGCCGGGGCCTGCCTCGGGGAGAAGTAGCACCCGGCCGGGACCCGGCCGCCTTTGACCCTACCACCACGCTGGGGGCGCTGGAAAGCATTCTGGCGTACGCATTGCGCGTCTGGCGCTGCCCCGCGGCGGTATTTACCGGCAGCCGGTACGACAGCCCCGCTTATGCCGCCCTGGTAGCCAAACTGCCCGCGCTGCGGGATAAATGGGGGATCGGAGTGTTGGACCTCTGGAATGGCGAAGCCTTCAATCAAATCCCGGATGCGGCCCGCCGGCTGTATATGCGGGACCCGATCCATCCCACGCTGGCCGGTTATCGGGACTGGTGGGGCCCTGAACTGGAACGCCAGTTGCTGGCGTTTTTACGCGGTTAGATCACAACAAAAAGCGCATGCCCTGATCGTGGGCGTGCGCTTTTTCTTTTTGCCTGTGCACAGCGGAGCGAAGGCGCCGAAAAATTTTTTCTTGACAAAAAGGGGAGCGCGGGTGTAAGATGCTTAAAACAATTTAGTTAAATTATTTTAATTAAAATGTTTGAATCAAATTGGGAAAGAAGGATACCAGAATGTTTGAAAAGGTCAAGAAGATCGTCGTGGATACCCTCAACTGTGAGATGGAGCAGGTCACCATGGAAGCCCGTCTGGCGGAGGATCTGGAGGCGGACAGCCTGGACGCGGTGGAACTGAACATGGCGCTGGAGGATGAGCTGGGCGCCGGCATCCCGGACGAGGAGCTGGCGAAGATGAAAACCGTGGGCGATATCGTGAACTACCTGGAGGCCAACGCCTGAACGGGCGGTGAAAGGAGGGCTTTGCATGACACAGCCGGAACTGTTCGCGCTGATGGATAAGTTTGAGGCGGGCGGCCTGTCCCGCCTGGAATACGAGGCCGGCGGCGCCCGCCTGGTGCTGGAAAAAGCCGCGCAAGGGCGGGATACGGCGACGGCCACGGCATCGGTCGCGCCGGTTTGTGTGCCGTCCGCCCCGGAACAGACCGCCCCGGAACAGGCGCGCCGGGAGGACGGAACCTGCATCAAGGCCCCGCTGGTGGGCACCTTCTATGTGGCGTCCCGGCCGGGCGCGGCCCCCTTTGCTGCGCCGGGTGCAAAGCTGAAAAAGGGCGAGCCGGTCTGTTTGCTGGAAGCCATGAAGATGATCAACCAGGTGCCAGCCCCCTGCGACTGCGAGGTGCTGGCGGTGCTGGCCAAGGACGGGGAACTGGTGGGGTTTGACACACCGCTGTTCCGCATCCGGGAGTTGTGAGCCATGCTGAAACGGGTTTTGATCGCCAACCGGGGCGAGATCGCGGTGCGGATCCTCCGCGCCTGCCGGGAACTGGATATTGAAACGGTGGCCGTTTATTCCACGGCCGACGCTGCGACGCTGCCGGTGCAGCTGGCCACACGGGCGATCTGCATCGGGCCGCCCCGCGCCGCGGACAGCTATCTGAACCAGACCGCGGTGCTCGCCGCGGCGGTGGAAAGCGGCTGCGACGGGGTGCATCCCGGGTATGGCTTTTTGTCGGAGAACGCCGAATTTGCCGACCTGTGCGGGAGCTGCGGGCTGAAATTCATCGGCCCGTCCGGGGATGTCATCCGCCGCATGGGCAACAAGGCGGCCGCGCGTGAATTGATGCAGGCCGCCGGTGTGCCGGTGGTGCCCGGCTCGGACGGGCCGCTTCCCGACGCCGCCTCGGCCGCCCGGGTGGCCGAGGCGATCGGGTATCCGGTACTCATCAAGGCCAGCGCCGGGGGCGGCGGCCGGGGCATGCGCCGGGTATATGAGCCAACCGCGCTGGAAGCCGCCTTTGAGGAGGCCCGGGCCGAGGCGATGGCCTGTTTTGGGGACGGGGAACTCTATCTGGAAAAGCTCATCCTGAACCCCCGCCACATCGAGTTTCAGATCCTGGCCGACAGCCAGGGCAACGTGGTACACCTGGGCGAGCGGGACTGCTCCATCCAGCGGCGCAACCAGAAGCTGATGGAGGAATCCCCCAGCCGGGCTCTCACCGCCGATCTCCGGGCCCGGATGGGCCGGGACGCGGTGCGGGCCGCCCGGGCCTGCGGCTATGAGGGCGCGGGCACGGTGGAATTTGTTCTGGATGAGGCGGGGCGCTACTATTTTATCGAGATGAACACCCGCATCCAGGTGGAGCATCCCATTACCGAGATGGTCACCGGGCTGGACCTGGTGCGGGAACAGCTGCGGATCGCCGCCGGGCTGGAGTTGCCGGTACGGCAGGAGCAGGTGGCGCTGCGCGGCCACGCCATCGAGGTGCGGGTCAACGCGGAAGATCCGGCCCATGACTTCCGCCCCGCGCCGGGCATCACCCGCTTTTTGCACCTGCCGGGCGGCTGCGGGGTGCGGGTGGACACCGCCCTGTACAACGGCTGTGAGCTCAGCCCCTGGTACGATTCCCTGGCAGCCAAGGTCATCGTGCATGCCCCCACCCGGCTGCAGGCCATCCGGCGGATGCGCCGGGCGCTGGAGGAACTGGTAATAGAGGGCTACCCCACCGGGGCCGACCTGGCCCACATGATCCTGTACCACCCGGATTATCTGAAGGGTGAGTACAACACCGGCTTTCTGGAACAGAATCTTGAAAGCCTGCTGCGGCTGAGCCGCGCGGAGGAGACAAGCGAATGAACGACTGGTTTGCCGCCCGGCGGCAGCGGATGCTGCGGCTGAAGGTCCGGCGGGAGGGCGAGCGCCCTTTCAGCCCCCGGACGTCGGCCGCCGCGCCGGTATTTGAACAGTGCCCCCGCTGCCGCCAGGCCGTCACCCGGGCCCGGTGGGAGAAAAACGGGCTGGTATGCCCGGAATGCGGGTTTCACCGGCCGGTGGGCGCCTACCGGCGTCTGTCGCTGGTGCTGGATGAAGGCTCGTTTCAGGAACTGGCCCCGGACCTGACGGCGGGCGATCCGCTGGCGTTCCCCGGCTACGGGGAAAAACTGGCCGGTCTGCGTCGGCGCACCGGTCTGCGGGAGGCTGCGGTGGCCGCCAGGGGGCGGATCGGGGGCCTGCCCGCCGTGGTGGCGGTACTGGACAGCCGGTTTCTGATGGGCAGCATGGGGGTGGCCGTGGGAGAAAAGATCGCCCGCGCCGCCGAAACCGCCGAAAAGGCCCGCCTGCCGCTGATCGTGTTCTGCGCGTCCGGCGGGGCCCGGATGCAGGAGGGGATCCTTTCTCTGATGCAGATGGGCAAGACCGCCGCCGCCGTGACCCGGTTCCGGGAAAAAGGCGGGCTGTACATCGCCTGCCTGACCCACCCCACCACCGGCGGGGTAACCGCCAGCTTTGCCATGCTGGGGGATATCACCCTGGCCGAGCCGGAGGCCCTGATCGGGTTTGCCGGGCCGCGGGTCATCGAGCAGACCATCGGCCAGACCCTGCCCGAAGGATTCCAGCGGGCGGAATATTTACAGGAGCACGGCTTTGTGGACGCGGTGGTGCCCCGCGGCGAGATGCGGGATACCCTGGCAAGGCTGCTGCGGCTGCATCAAAAGGGAGGTGCGCGCCGTGACGCAAGTTGAACCGATCTCGCCCGCACGGCGGGTGGCGCTGGCCCGGGAGCCGGGCCGCCCTGGCGTGAGCGGCGCGGTGGAAGCGCTGTTCACCGATTTTTTTGAGTACCGGGGAGACCGGCTCTGCGCCGACGACCCGGCGGTGCTGGCGGGGGTGGCGCTGTTCCATGGCCGCCCGGTCACGGTGCTGGGCACCCGCAAAGGGGCCGGCCTGGAACAGAATCTGGCCTGCCATTTCGGCATGCCCACGCCGGAGGGATACCGCAAAGCGCTGCGCGCCATGGATCAGGCGGAAAAGTTCGGCCGGCCTATCCTGACCTTCGTGGATACGCCGGGGGCCTACCCGGGCCTTGAGGCCGAAGCCCGGGGGCAGGGGGCGGCCATCGCCGCCTGCCTGGCCCGGATGAGTACCCTCTCGGTGCCGCTGATCGCGGTGATTTTAGGCGAGGGCGGCAGCGGCGGCGCGCTGGCGCTGGCCATGGGCAACCGGGTGCTGATGGCGGAGAATGCCGTGTATTCGGTACTCTCGCCGGAGGGGTTTGCCTCGATCCTCTGGAAGGACAGCAGCCGGGCGGAGGAAGCCTGCGGGGTCATGAAACTCACCGCCGGCGACCTGCGGCAGCTGGAGGTCATCGACCGGGTGCTGTCCGAGCCGTCCGGCGGCGCGCAAAGCGATCCGGCGGCTTTTTGGCGCACGCTGAACGCGGCTCTGACCGAAGAACTGCGCGCGGCGGAAAAGCTGGCCGATCCGGCCCGCCACCGGCAGCGACGGTTCCGGGCCATGGGCAACAGCTGGCTGCACACCGGAAAGGAGAACGCATGAACGGACTACAGCTGTTGGGCACCGGGCGCAGCCTGCCAAGCCGCCGGGTGACCAACGACGACTTTGCCCGCACCCTGGATACCAGCGACGAGTGGATCGCCGGGCGCACCGGCATCCGGCAGCGGTATTTCTGCGCCCAGGGGGAGACGGCCGCCTCGCTGGCGGCATCCGCCGCCCGGCAGGCCCTGGCCGACGCGGGCGTTGCGCCCGCGGGCATCGGGCTGTGCGTGGCGGCCACCTTTACGGCCGACCGGCGCACCCCGTCCCTGGCCTGCGAGGTGCACGAGGCGCTGGGCCTGCCCGAAACGGCTTTGTGCCTGGATGTGAACGCCGCCTGTACCGGCTTTGTCACCGCGCTGGAGACCGCCCGCTGCCTGCTGTTGGGCGGCCAGATGGCGGCTCCGTACGCGCTGGTGCTGGGGGCGGAAAGGATCAGCGGTCTTCTGGATTTCTCCGACCGCAGCACCTGCGTGCTGTTTGGGGACGGGGCAGGCGCCGCCGTGGTGCGGCTGGACCCAGACGCCCCCTGGGCGGCGGTGTTCGGCACCCGGGGCGACGGGCAGGTCCTGCACGGCGGCGGGCCGGCAGACCCGTATCTGGCCATGGACGGCCGGGCGGTGTTCCGGTTCGCGGTGGAGACGGTACCCGCCTGCATCCGGGCGGTGCTGGACAAGGCCGGGCTGACCCTGGATGCGGTGGACTGGCTGGTCTGCCACCAGGCAAACAGCCGGATCCTTCACAGCATCGCCAAAAAGCTGGAACAGGACCCGGCCCGGTTTTATGAGAATATGCAGCGGTACGGCAACACCTCGGCGGCCAGCATCCCGATCGCGCTGGATGAGATGCGCCGGGACGGGCGGCTGCGCCCGGGCGAGACGGTGATCTGCGCGGGATTCGGCGCGGGGCTCACCTGGGGCGGCGCGCTGCTGCGGGTGTAACGGAGGAGGAACCCTATATGCGGTTAGACAAGATCCTGGGAACAAAATATCCTTTTATCCAGGGCGGCATGGCCAACATCGCCACCGGCGAGTTTGCCGCCGCCGTTTCCAATGCCGGGGCGCTGGGGCTGATCGGGGCGGGCGGTATGGACGCCGAGACCCTGCGGGCCCACATCCGGCGCTGCCGGCAGTTGACCGACAAACCCTTTGGGGTGAATATCATGCTCATGAACCCCGCCGCCCCCGAAATGGCCCGGATCGTGGCGGAGGAGGGGGTGCGGGTGGTCACCACCGGCGCGGGAAACCCGGGCGCCTATGTGCCTGTATGGAAAGAAGCGGGCATTCGTGTGTTCCCGGTGGTGGCCGCCACCATACTGGCCCGCCGGCTGGCGGGTCTCGGGGTGGACGGCATTATCGCCGAGGGGACCGAGAGCGGCGGCCATGTGGGGGAGATGACCACCATGGCCCTGGTACCCCAGACGGTGGACGCCATGCGGGAGTTCGGCATCCCGGTGATCGCTGCCGGCGGTATCGCGGACGGCCGCCAGCTGGCGGCGGCCTTCGCCCTGGGCGCCGCCGGCGTACAGCTGGGTACCTGTCTGCTGGTCAGCGCCGAGTGCCCCGTCCATGAAAACTACAAGCAGGCCCTGCTGGCGGCCAGGGATTCGGATACGGTGGTCACCGGCCGCAGCGGCGGCACCCCGGTCCGGGTGCTGAAAAACAAGATGACCCGCGCCTATCTGGCCAGGGAAAAGGCCGGCGCGGACAAGATGGAACTGGAGAGGTTCACCCTGGGCGCGCTGCGGCGGGCGGTGTTGGAAGGCGATACCGAGACCGGCAGCCTGATGGCGGGCCAGGTGGCGGGGATGCTGCGCGAGGTGCGTCCGCTGGCCGATATCTTCGCGGAGCTGTGGCGCGGCTGTGCCGACACGGCAGCCCGGCTGGAGCAGGAGGTACGGGAATGAAGGGGATCGCACTGGGCCGGCGCTGGCTGGAGGTGCCCATTCTGCAGGGCGGTATGGGGATCGGGGTCTCGCTGGGCGGCCTGGCCGGCGCGGTGGCCGCCAGCGGCGGCATGGGCACGGTGAGCGCCGCCGTGACCGGTTTCAACGAACCGGACTTTGACCGGGACCCGCAGGGCGCCAACCTGCGCGCTTTGCGCCGGGAGGTGCGCCGCGCCCGGGAGATCGCGGGAAAACGGGGGTTGGTGGCGGTCAACGCCATGGTGGCCACCACCCAGTACGCCCAGAGCGTGCGCGCCGCGATCCAGGCGGGGGCGGACGCGATCGTGTCCGGGGCGGGCCTGCCGCTGGAACTGCCCGCCATTGCCGACGGCGCGGATGTACTGCTGGCCCCGGTGGTCTCCGGGCCCCGGGCGGCCCGGCTCATCCTGCGGGCCTGGCGCAAACAGGGCCGTCTGCCGGACTTTGTGCTGGTGGAGGGCAGCGAAGCCGGTGGTCATCTGGGATTTGACCGCCGGGAGCTGCGGGAGAGGACCGCCCCCTCCCTGGCGGAGCTGGTAGCCCGCACGGTGGAAGCGCTGGCGCCTTTCGCCCGGGAACTGGGGCGGGCGATCCCGGTATTCGCGGCGGGCGGGCTGTGGACCGGCGCGGACGCGGCCCGGATGGAAGCGGCCGGCGCCGCCGGGGTGCAGTTTGCCACCCGGTTCATCGCCACACCGGAATGCGATGCCAGCCAGGGGTATAAAGACGTGCTGCTGGCGGCCCGACAGCAGGATGTGGCGCTGGTGGACAGCCCGGTGGGCATGCCTGGCCGGGCGCTGCGCACCCCGCTGGTACGCCGGCTGGAGGAGCGGCTGCGCCTGACCCCCACCCGCTGTGTGGATTGTCTGCGGCCCTGCCCCCGGGGCGGGGCGCCCTACTGCATCGCGCAGGCGCTGATCCGGGCGGTGCGGGGCGACTATGAGAACGGACTGTTCTTTTGCGGGGCCGGCGTGCATCGCCTGGAAGGGATGCGCAGCGTGGCCCGCCTGATGGAAGACTGGACGACCGAATGGAGGGCGTTTGCATGAAACTGGCGTTGTTGTTTGCGGGGCAGGGCTCCCAGCATGCCGGGATGGGGGCCGATCTGTACGAGGTGTTCCCCGCGTTCCGGCAGGTACTGGACGAATGTGCCGCCGGGGTGGATTTTGATCTGAAAAGCCTTTGCTTTGCGGGGCCGGAGGATACGCTGGCCCGCACCCGGTATACCCAGCCCTGCATGGTGGCCTTTGCCGCCGGGGTCACCCGGGTGCTGCGGGAGGCGGGGATCCGCCCCGCCGCCGCCGCGGGGCTGAGCCTGGGCGAGTATTCCGCCCTCTGCGCCGCCGGGGTGTTTGCCCCCCGGCAGGCGGTGGAATTGGCGGCTTTCCGGGGCGCGGCGATGGAGCGGGCCGTACAGGGCCGGGCCGGCCGGATGTACGCGGTGCTGGGGCTGGACCGGGAAACGCTGGCGGCGGTCTGTGCCCGGGCTTCGGAGCAGGGGGTGGTGGAGATCGCCAACTACAACTGCCCCGGGCAGATGGCCATTGCCGGAGACGCCGGGGCGGCCGACCTGGCCTGTGAGCTGGCCAAACAGGCGGGGGCGCGGCGGTGCGTGCCGCTCAAGGTGTCGGGGGCGTTCCACACCTCGCTGATGGCCCCCGCCGCCGCCGCGCTGGCGGAGCGGTTTGCGCAGGAGACCTTTGGCCCCCTGGAATTCCCGGTCTACTTCAACTGTCTGGGCGGCCCGATGGGGCCGGAAGATACCATCCCCGCCCTGCTGGAGAGGCAGGTGCGCTCCAGCGTGTACATGGAGGATACCCTGCTCCGCCTGGCCGCGGACGGGGTGGACGCGGTGCTGGAGATCGGGCCCGGCCGGGTGCTGGCCGGGCTGTGGAAGAAAACGGTGGCCGACCGGGGGATACCGGTGTTCGGCGTGGAGACCGCGCAGGAACTGGATGACGCGCTGCGGAAACTGAAGGAGGAGAGCTGATGGAACAGACGGCAAAACGGGCGCTGGTGACCGGCGGCAGCCGGGGCATCGGCCGGGCGGTCTGCCTGGCGCTGGCCGAGCGGGGCATGCGGGTAGCGGTGAACTACGCGGGCAATGCCCAGGCCGCGGAACAGGTGGCCCAGGAGTGTGTGCGCCGGGGCGCGCCGGAGGCTTTCGCGGTGCAGGCGGACATATCCGACCCGCGGCAGGTCCGGGCGCTGGTAGATGCCGTGACCGAGCGGCTGGGCGGCGTGGACGTGCTGGTGAACAACGCGGGCATTACCCGGGACGGACTGCTGATGCGGATGAGCGAGGCGGATTTTGACGCGGTGCTGGCCACCAACCTGAAAGGGGCCTTCTGCTGCATGCAGGCGGTGGCGCGCCCCATGATGAAGCAGCGCTGGGGCCGGATCGTGAACCTGTCCAGCGTGGTGGGGCTGCGGGGCAACGCCGGGCAGGCCAACTACGCCGCCAGCAAGGCGGGGCTGATCGGCCTGTCCAAGAGCGCGGCCAGAGAGCTGGCCAGCCGGGGCGTTACAGTAAACTGTGTGGCGCCGGGTTTTATCGAGACCGATATGACCGCCGTTCTGCCCGAGGGGGTGCGCAGCGCTCTGCTGGAGCAGATCCCGCTGGGGCGGCTGGGCGCGGCGGAGGAAGTGGCCGAAGCGGTGGCCTTTCTGGCGTCGGACCGGGCGGGTTACATCACCGGTCAGGTGCTCAGCGTGGATGGCGGCATGGCCATGTGAACAGGAGGCAGGATATGGAGAAACGACGGGTAGTCATCACCGGCATGGGCGCGGTGACCCCGCTGGGGCTAAACCTGGCGGACAGCTGGGCGGCGGTCAAACGGGGGGAATGCGGCATCGGGCCCATCACCCTGTACGATCCCGCCGGGCAGAAGGTGACCCTGGCGGCGGAGGTCAAGGGCTTTGATCCCACCGCCTGGATCGACAAAAAGGAGACCCGCAAGCTGGACCGGTGCGTGCAGTTCGCGCTGGCCGCCGCCGACCAGGCGGCCAAGGCGGCCGGGCTGCAAATGGAGCAGGAGGACGCGGGGCGATGCGCGGTGTTTTTCGCCAGCGGCATCGGCGGCTTTTCCACCCTGCAGACCGAGTGTCTGAAAGGGGCGGAAAAGGGCTACGACCGGGTGTCCCCGTTCTTTATTCCCATGGTGATCGCCAATATGGCGGCGGGGAATATCGCCATCCGGCTGGGTTTTCAGGGAATGTGCAGCTGCCCGGTGACTGCCTGCGCCTCCGGCACCAACGCGGTGGGGGACGCGTTCCGCCACATACGGGACGGCTATGCCGATGTGGCGATGGCGGGCGGTACGGAGGCCTCCATCACCTCGCTGGCGATGGGCGGTTTTACCTCGCTGCACGCGCTGCATACCGGCTCGGACCCGGCGTGCGCCTCCATCCCCTTTGACGCGAGGCGCTCCGGCTTCGTGATGGGGGAGGGCGCGGGCGCGCTGCTGCTGGAGGAATATGAGCACGCGGCGCGCCGGGGCGCGCCGATCCTGGCGGAGGTAGCGGGCTACGGCGCGTCCTGCGACGCGCACCACATCACCGCCCCCCTGCCCGACGGCTCGGGCGCGGCACGGGCCATGACCCTGGCGCTGGCCGACGGCGGCGTGGCGCCGGAGCAGGTGGGATACATCAACGCCCACGGCACATCCACCCCGTTGAACGACGCGGGGGAGACCGCCGCCGTCAAGCGGGCGTTCGGCGCGCATGCGGCCAAACTGGCGATCAGCTCCACCAAGTCCATGACCGGCCACCTGCTGGGGGCCTCCGGAGCGGTGGAGGCGGTGTTCACCGCGATGGCGCTGCGGGAGGGCTTTCTGCCCGCCACTATCCACTACGAACAGCCCGACCCGGCCTGCGACCTGGACGTGGTGCCCAACACCGGCCGGGCGGCCCGGGTGGAGTACGCCATGTCCAATTCGCTGGGCTTTGGCGGGCATAACGCCAGTATCCTGCTGAAACGATGGGAGGAAGCGCGATGACACTGGATTCCAACGAGATCATGAAGGTGCTGCCCCACCGGTTCCCTTTCCAGCTGGTGGACCGCATCACCGCCTGTGAGCCGGGCGTGCGGGCCGAGGGCCGCAAGTGCGTGTCGGTGGGCGAGCCGTTTTTCTGCGGCCATTTTCCCCAGCTGCATGTGATGCCGGGGGTGCTGATCCTGGAGGCCATGGCCCAGGTGGGGGCGGTGGCGCTGCTCACCGAGGAGGGAAACCGGGGAAAGATCGTGCTGTTCGGCGGGGTAAAAAACGCCCGGTTCAAGCAGCCGGTCACCCCCGGGGACGTGCTGGAGATGGAGTGCGTGCTCACTGCCCGGCGCGGTCCGGTCGGGATCGGCAAGGCGACGGCCCGGGTGGACGGGAAACTGGCCGCGACGGCGGAGCTGACCTTTGCCATCCGTTGATTTGTATGCCGGGGCCGGGTATAATAAAGGAAAACGGTATTGGGGAAAGGATGTCGTTTCCATGCTGGACGAGGCGTTTGCCCGGGTGTATACAAAATTCAAGCTGCATTTCTACCGCAAGGTGTTTGAGCGCTTCCAGGACCGGGAGGCCAGCCTGACCACGGTGGAGAGCTTCTGCATGGAGATCATCCAGGCGCTGGGCAATCCCACCGTCAATGAGTTTGCCAGCTTTGTGCAGATCTCGCCCCCCAACGCGGCCTATAAGGTGAACAGCCTGATCCAGAAGGGATATCTGCGCAAGGTCCAGTCCCCGAACGACCGGCGGGAATATCACCTGGAACCCACCCAGAAGTATCTGGATTATTACAACATCAGCTATTCCTACCTGTCCACCGTGATGGAGCGCATCAAGGCGCGCTTTACGCCGGAGGACGAGGAAAAGATCGAGCAGATGCTGTGTGTGATCGCGGATGAGCTGATGCCGGAGATCCCGCTGCCTGACAGGGCCGGGAAAGAACAATAAAGGCTGCGTACAGCCGGAATA
Source organism: uncultured Gemmiger sp. (assembly GCA_949295035.1). GTDB lineage: Bacteria > Bacillota > Clostridia > Oscillospirales > Ruminococcaceae > Gemmiger_A. Next base: position 50,720 of record CASFJO010000001.1, on the reverse strand, counting down.
CGGAAAAACGGGAGAGGATCGCGATCCTCTCCCGTTTACTGTTTCAGTGCGGCCGCCCGGATGCGTCCGGGCGGCCGGTGATCGGGTGCGGCTTGTCAGGCCGAGCCGTGCTTTCCGTTCCCGTAGCCGTTGCCATTCCCGTTCCCGTCGCCATGTCCGCCGCCATAGCCGTAACCGCCGCCGGCGGAAGGCACGGTGGAAGCGGGATCGCTCCCGGTTTGCAGGCTATAGAGCAATTCCCGGATCTGGCGCATGGTCATGGCGCCGATCTGCTGTGGAGTGTAGGCGTCGGTATAGGCCAGGATATCCTGGTAGGCCTTGTACTTTCCGTAGGACAGCCCCCATTCATGGGCCTGGTCCACCTGCTCCTGATCGAGGCGATAGCAGTAGGCGTTTTGCTGCCCCGCCGTGCAGCTGGACAGGTATTGCAGGATCGCCTCGCCCTGCTGTGGGTCGATCTCTACCACCGCGATGGAGAGCAACTCGTCCCGGTCCAGGCAGGTCTGCACCGTCTCGCTGTCCAGCACCTGGGCCACCGCCTGGGTGTATTCCTGATACATCAGGTCCAGCGTGCCGGCCAGCTGTTCGCCGTCCTCGTTGTAGCCGGTCACATCAATGATACGGTCAAAGCGATTGACCGAGAGTTCCAAAGAAGGGTTGATGTCTACACTGATGATGGAAGTGGGGGTGAAATAGAGATGGTATCCCGCCGCCAGCAGGCACACCGCCAGGCAGGCGCAGGCCGCGTACAGAGTGCGCCGTGCCACCCGAAGCGCGGGCGCGGAGCGGCGTTTGGCCAGATTTTCCTGCACGAATTGACGGGTGCGCTGCTTCAGCGCCTCATCGGCGTGGATCTGATCCAGCGCCTCTTTCCATTCATGTTGCAAACTCTTCACCTCCCAACGCTTGCTTGAGCAACTGCCGGGCGCGGGTGATCAGGGTGTATACGCTGTTGACGTTCTTGCCCAGGATCCGCCCGATCTCCGGCGCGGTATAGCCCTCGTAGTAGTGAAGATACACGACCTGCCGGTATTTTTCCGGCAGCCGCAAAACCGTTTCCAGCACTTCGCTGGAGGTTTCCGGCACGGCCGCGCGTTCCCGCACATCTTCCAGGGAGACCATGCGGCTGTGAAAAAACTTTTGAGAAGGTCCTTGCAGGCGTTGATGGTCACGCGGATGAGCCAGGCCTTTTCATGTTCCGCGTTTTCAAACGCAGTGGAACTCAACGCGTATTTCAAAAATACCGTCTGAAAGATATCTTCGGTGTCCGCGTCGTTCTTCAAGTGCAGCACGCAGACCCGCTTTACGGTATCCGCGTACTGCTCAATGGCCCTGTTTACCTCTTGCTCACTCCGCATGAAACTCCCCGCCTGTCGTTTCGTTTCGGTTTATGCCCAGCGGCCCCCGCGTCCCGCGCCGCGGCCGGTGCCGTAGTAATCGCAGACGCCGTCGCCGTCGGAATCGACGAAGTTTGCGCCGCGGCCCGCGGCAAAGGCACTGGTGGCGGCTACAGTGGGCAAAAGGACAGCCGCGACGACACTCATAGCAATTTTTTTCATGATGGGTACCTCCTTGGTTGCTCTTTTTGAGCGATTTTGTCCATAACACGATCGGCAAAGAGGAATCCATTCACAAAATAAAAAATTTTTTTATTATAGCAGATTTTACGCGCGGCGCACAGAGAAAAACGGCCGGCAGCGCCATAAAAAATCCAGGCCCCGGACGAAATTGTCGGGGCCTGGATTTGCGCTTGTCACAAAAACCGGAAAAAGAACAGATACAGCACCAGCAGCAGGATGGCGATCACACCCACAAAGACCGGGATGAAAACGATCAGCGCGGCCAGGATCATGGCCATGCGGTCGTTCTTTTCCAGAGGAAGTTCCTCCCGTTCTTTTTCAAAGCGTTCCTCGGCCTTGCGGACATTGAGGATCCGGTCGATCTTTTTGCCAAACAGCATGACGGCTCACCCTTTATGCTGCAGCGGGAAGTGGCAGGCCACAAAATGGTTGTTGCCCATATCGGTCCACTCGGGGACCACCTCTTTGCACTTCTGCTGGCAGTAGCGGCAGCGGGTATGGAATTTGCACCCGGAGGGAGGATTCACCGGGCTGGGGATATCGCCCTCCAGCAGGATGCGCTCCCGCTTGTCGTTTTCGTCCACCACCGGGATGGCCGACAGCAGCGCCTCGGTATAGGGGTGCAGCGTGTTGGCGAACAACTCCTCGGTGGGGGCCAGTTCGACCATGTTGCCCAGATACATCACGCCGATCCGGTCACTGATGTATTTCACCACGCTCAAATCGTGGGTGATGAACAGGTAGGTCAGGTTCTGCTTTTCCTTCAGATCGGACAGCAGGTTCAAGATCTGGGACTGGATGGAAACATCCAGCGCCGAGACCGCCTCGTCGCAGACCACGAAGGCCGGGTTCAGCGCCAGGCTGCGGGCGATGCCGATGCGCTGCCGCTGGCCGCCGGAGAACTGATGGGGATAGCGGCCAAACATGTAGGTGTCCAGCCCGCAGTTATCCATGACCTTGAAAATATAATCCCGCATGGCCGGATCGCCGCGCTTGAACACACCATGGGACACCAGACCTTCGCCGATGATCTGGCCCACCGTCATACGGGGGTTCAGCGAGGAGTAAGGATCCTGAAAGATCAGCTGCAGATCCTTGCGCAGCACCCGCATCTCCTCTTTGGACAGGCTCTTCAGATCAATGTCCCGATCGTCTTTGTGGTAGATGACCTCGCCCTCGGTCTGGGGATAGAGCTGCAGCAGGGTGCGGCCCAGGGTGGACTTGCCGCATCCGGATTCGCCCACCAGGCCCAGCGTTTCGCCGGCGTATATGTCCAGGGAGATGCCGTCGTTGGCGCGCACATACCGCTGCTTTTCCCGCAGCTTGGTCTTTTTCACGGGGAAATACTGCTTCAGATCCCGAATGGTCAGCAGTACTTTGCGATTTTCATTCTCCATCTTTGTTTCTCACCGCCTTTTCGGGATAGAAGCACCGGATAAAGTGGCCCGGGGCCACCTCCTGGAGCGGGGGTTCGCTGGCCTTGCACTTTTCGGTGCAGTATTTGCAGCGGGGGCCGAATTTGCAGCCCACCGGCAGATACAGCGGATTGGGTACGGCGCCCGGGATGGCTTCCAGCCGCTTGTTCTTGGGGGTGTTGAGCCGGGGGATCGAGATCATCAGGCCCTCGGTGTAGGGGTGGGAGTGGGTGCCGTTGTGGAAGATGGTCGCCGCGTCGGCCTTTTCCACGATCTGGCCGCAGTACATCACGGCCACCTCGTCGGCCATCTCATGGATGACCCCCAGATCATGGGTGATGAAGAGGATGGAGGTGCCGGTCTGGGCCTTCAGTTCGTTCATCAGCTTCAGGATCTGGGCCTGGATGGTCACGTCCAGGGCGGTGGTGGGCTCGTCGGCAATCAGCAGCTTGGGTTTGCAGGCCAGGGCCATGGCGATCATGACCCGCTGGCGCATACCGCCGGACAGCTGGAACGGATACTGCTTGGCCACCCGTTCCGGGTTGGGGATCTTTACGTCGGAAAGCAGGGAGACCGCTTTGGCGCGGGCGTCCTTCTTTTTCATGTGCTGGTGCAGCTGCAGCACCTCACCGATCTGGCGTTCAATGGTGAACACCGGGTTCAGAGAGGTCATGGGCTCCTGGAAGATCACCGAGATCTCATTGCCCCGGATATGGTGCAGGTCCTTGATGCTGGCCTCCAGGATGTTGCGTCCGTCGAACAGGATCTCGCCGCTGTCGATGTAGCCGTTGCCGTCCAGCAGCTTGATGATGCTCATGGCGGAAACGCTCTTGCCCGAGCCGGACTCGCCCACGATGCCCAGGGTCTTGCCGGCCTCCAGGGTATAACTCACGTCGTTGACCGCCTTGACGATTCCCTTTTTGGTGGTGAAATAGGTGTGCAGATTCTTGACTTCCAACAGACTCATACGTTTCTCACCTCTCCTTCGATTTGGGGTCGATGGCGTCGCGCAGGCCGTCGCCGATGCAGTTGATGCTGATGGTGCAGATACCCAGCATCACAGCCGGGAACACCCACCGCCACCAGTAGTTCTCGATGACCTGGCCGTTCTGCGCGCCGGTCAGCATATTGCCCCAGGTGGCGTTGGGCTCGGTGACGCCGAACCCGATGAAGGACAGGGAAGACTCGGTCAGCATGCAGGTCGCGAAGTTCAGGGTCGCGTTCACGATGATGACCGTGATGATGTTGGGCAGGATATGGCGGAAGATGATGCCAAACTCCTTTACGCCCAGCGCCTTGGCGGCGGTGACGAACTCCTGCTCACGCTCGGCCAGCACACTGCCGCGCACCAGGCGGGCGATGCCGGGCCAGGAGAGCAGACCCAGGATGCACATGATCAGGATGATGCGCTGGGTCTCGCTGATCGAGTTGCCCAGGATCGAAGACAGGATAATACAAAAAGGAAGGAAAGGAATGGAAGAAACGATCTCGGTCAGGCGCATCAGCAGATTGTCCACCTTGCCGCCCTTGTAGCCGGAGATACCGCCTACGATGATACCGATAATGGTGGAGATGACAACGGCGATAGCGCCCACGGTCATGGTCATGCGGCCGCCCACCAGCATACGGCGGAACAGATCGCGGCCCAGATCATCGGTGCCCATCAGGTAGCCCTTCAGGCCCCAGGAGGTCACCGAACCGTCCTGAGTGATGGCGTAGTTGGCGTAGTAGCCGCTGTCCACCGAGGAAACGGCCACGCCGGAGGGGGCGCTCGACTGGCCGTGGGTATTGTCGCCCCAGCCGCGCATGGTGCCGTCCTTCAGCACGGCAATGAAATGATACCGGCCGCCGGAGACCGAGACCACCTGGCCCTGGATGTCCTCGGGAACATTCAGGCCCTTTTTGATGTTGTTGCCCCAGGTGTAGACACGGCCGTCGGAGGTGACGGCGGCAGCGCACTCATCGGTCAGGGCCAGATCCACCACATTGCCCTGGATCTCTTCCGGGATGTTGGTGTAGGCGGAGGATTTGTTGGTAAGAGGCACCACGCGGCCATCCTTGGTCAGCACCATGACGATGTTGGTGCTGGCGGCAAACTTTTCGATGTTGCCCTGCACCCCTTCGGGGTAGGTGATGCTCAGCAGATAGTCGCTGCCCCAGTTGTACATCCGGCCCTCTTCGGTGAGCGCCAGCGAGATCTGGTAGCCGGCCAGGACCTGCTTGATGTTGTTGCCGCCGCTGCGCAGTTCCATGGGGATGGTGGCCAGACCCATCCGGTCGTTGCCCCAGGTGAAGATCTGCCCGTCCTCATTGACGGCAACAATGTGGTCCAGGCCCGCGGAGACCTGGACGAGTTTGCCGGTCTCGCTGGTGCTGGGGATGTTTTTGAGTTTCTGATTGGGGAAGGTGCCCCATTCGTACACGTTGCCGTCCTTGTCCAGGCCGACCGAGAAAGAACTGCCCACCGAGAGATCCAGCGCGTTGTTCTTCAGCTGGGAAGGCACGTTGAGCATACCGAAGCCCGACGCCACGTTGGCCTGGGTCACATCCTGGTAATACAGGTCGATGGGAAAGAAGAACGGGAGAAAAATGCAGCACAGGAAGATAAAGGAGAACAGGATCACGCCGGTCATGGCGATCTTGTCCCGCACAAAGGATTCGACCACCATCTGAAGCGGGCTCTGCAGCACCTCTTCTTCTTCCTGGGGAAGCCCGCCCAGGACCATGCGCTGGGCGGATACGGCCGCCGTAGAGCGCTTTTTCTTTTTGTCTTTCAGCATCCTCGTTCCTCCTTAGCCGTCCAGCCGCACGCGGGGGTCTACCATCGTGTAGGCGATATCCATGATGACATTGCCAGCCAGGGACAGGACCACGTAGAACATCTGCATGGTCAGCACCACGGCAAAGTCACGCTGCAGCAGGCCGTCGATCAGCATCTTGCCGAGGCCGGGCCACAGGAACACCGACTCGATCACGATCGAGCCGCCGAACAGGCCCACGACCCACCAGGTGGTAACGGTGACCACCGGGATCAGGGCGTTGCGGAAGGCGTGCACGTAGATGACGGTCTTTTCCCGCAGGCCCTTGGCGCGGGCGGTCTTGATGTAGTCCATGCGCAGCACGTCGATCATGGCGGCGCGCACATAGCGGGTGATACCGCCGATGCCCGACACCGACATGACCAGCACCGGCAATGCCATGTGCCACAGCATATCTCCCACAGCGGCCAATCCGGTGGCGGTGGAGCCGGCGGTCCGCACGCCGCTGATCGGGAAGATGGGAAATTTTACAGCCAAAAGGAATATGGAAAGCAACGCAATGATAAAGGTGGGGATGCTGTACCCAACGATGGTCAGCACCTGCACGCTCTTGTCAAAAGCGCCGTTCTTGCGCACTGCGGTGGCGATGCCCAGAGGGATGGAGATCACAAACACCACAAACATGGTGAGCAGGTTCAAAAGCACCGTATTGAGCATGGGGGCACCGATGATGTTGATGACTTCCTGTTTGTACTGGGTGGAATAGCCGAAATGGCCCGTCAGCATATTGCCCATCCAGGCGAAATACTGGATCGGCAGAGGCTGATCCAGGCCCAGAGACGCCCGGGTCTTTTCATACAAAGCCTGGTAGGCGTCGGGCTTCATGGTAGTTTTGCTGCTGCCCAGCATGATATCGACAGGGTCGCCGGGCATGGATTTATAGATCCAGAACATCAGGATGGAAATGATAAAAAAGACGAAGACGATATAGATCAATCGCTTCAGCAGGTATCTGCCTTTTCCCATTCGCCGTTCCTCCGATTTTAAGAGTATAGATATCGCTGCTCTTGCGCGCGGACGGCAGGATCGACCTGCGCCCGTGTGCGGAAATGCAGTGATATGGAAAATCCGGCGGAACCCGGCCACAATGCGGGGTTCCGCCGGACACTTTCAAACTGGCACTAAACCTTAGGCGTCAACCCAGGCGTCCAGAACGGCACGGGACCACTCCCAAACGGAGGTGGAATACCAGCCGTGCAACTTGTTGGAGAAGAAATCGTAGTACTCGTCGGAGTACAGGGGGATATCAGGCAGCTTGTCGTTCCAAACGGCGATGAAGTTCTGCCAGGCGGTCAGCCAGGAATCCTTGTCGTCGAAGGGAATGGGCTTCAGAGCCTCGGCAGCAGCAGCCAGATCCTCATCGGCGATCCAGTTGCTGTTGTAGCCGCCCTGCATCCAGACAGGATCGGTGGAGTAGTAGTACCAGGGGCTGCTGGCCAGAGCGAAGCCCACGGCCAGGTTGTACATGTTGTAGATCTTGTCACCGGTATGGGTGATGGCAGCCTGCAGGGTGGGGAAGTCCATAGTGGTGGCGTTCAGCTGCATGCCCACCTCGGTCATAGCCTCGGGCAGCATGGTGGCCAGCAGGTCGGAAACGGGGTTGCCGTCGGTGTTGGCCCACTCGATCACCAGGGGCTTCAGCTCGCCGTTGACGTCCTTGTAGCGCAGGCCGGTGCCGGAGTATTCGGTGCCGTCGGCGTTCAGGGTCCAGCCGTCAGCCTCCAGCAGAGCCTTGGCCTCGTCCAGGTTCTTCTCGTAGGTGTTCAGGTTCTGGTCGATCCAGTCCTTGGACTCCTGATACTCCCACTGGGCCAGGCCATAGTAGGCGTGCACGACCGCCGCGTAGCCGCCGCTGTACTGACGGGCAAACTCATTGCGGTCCAGGCAGTAGGCGATGGCCTTGCGGACGTTCTCAGAGTCGGTGGGGAACTGGCTGCAGTCAAACTGCACCTTGCCGTAACCGTTGCGGAAGAAGGTGTTGTCCTGCGCCTCGCCGGCGTCCACCAGGTCCAGACCGGCGTTGATGGTGTCGGCGCCGCTGCACTGGAACAGCAGGTCAACGGAACCGGACTGCAACTCATTGATCATGGTGTCGGTCTTGACCATCTTGATGACCAGCTTCTCGATGACCGGCTTCACGCCGCGGTAGTCGCCCACGTAGTCGGGGTTGACCACCAGGGTGCACTGGGCGCTGGCCACGTCGAAGGAATCGAACAGGTAGGGCCCGCAGGTGACCTTCGGCGCGTAGCGGTAACCGGTGGTGGTGTTGTTGATGGTCTCCAGCAGCAGATCGGTGGTGAACTCACCGGTGATGCTGGCGCCTTCCGGCGCGTCCACCACGTCGCAGCCCGGGGCGATCACGTGCATCGGGCGGGGAGCGGCGGAGGCGTAGGTGATGTCGTAGTGGTAGGGCAGCTCATCGGCACGAACGGTGACCGAGTAGGTCATGTCGTCCACCAGATGCACGCCGGCAAAGTTCTTGGTGGTGCCGTCAAAATACTCCTGGTAGCCCACCAGCGGATAACCGGCCTGGCTGGGATAGCCGTCCACGCCGTTCATCTCGGGGCTGCTCTCCAGCAGCAGCTGGAAGACGTAGTCCTTGGCGGTGATGGGGGTGCCGTCGCTCCAGGACAGACCGTCGTTGATGGTCACGGTGTAGGTCTTGGTGCCATCCTCGTTTTCGGTCTCGGTGTGGCTGGCCACGACGGTGGGATCGTAGACGTAGTTGCCGTCGATGTCGGAAACAACGGTGCCGTAGCCGTGGATCAGATCGTAGATCCGGTAGTTGACCGCGTTGTTGGAGAAGCTGGTATCATAGAAGTCATTGCCCATCTGGGTGGTGCTGCCAATGACCAGCTGGCCCTGCGGTTCGGTGGGCCGGGTGCTCTCGGTGCTTGTCGAGGCGCTGCTCCCCGTCTGGGAAGAGGCGCTGTCCGGGTTGTTGGTGACGGGGGCCTGGTTGCCGCAGGCAGCCAGGGAAACGGCCATTACGCCCGTCATCAGCAAGGACATGAGTTTTGTCTTTTTCATGCGTGCTTTCCTTTCCTGTCCCAATACAGTAGATTTTGACCGAACCGGGCGTACAGATGGGAGAACCCTCCTCCCATCGGTGCGTTCCGGTGGAATCTTTCTTATTTTAGCAAACAAACCGGGAAAAAGCAACTAAAAGTGAGCGTTTGACGAAAAAATAAAGAAAATAAAGTGAAAAATGGGATCCGGAGAGGAGAAAAACGGTTTCGCGCCATTCCGGGCTGCGAAAAAACTGTCTTTCTCACAAAGCCAACAGGGATTCCATTTCACCCAGCAGGTCGTCAAAGTACTTCAGCGCGTCCACAAGCGGGGCGGGGGTGGACAGGTCCACGCCGGCGCCCTGAAGCAGCGTGACCGGATCGGCGGAGCAGCCGCCGGACAAAAAGCGCAGGTAATCGTCCACCGCCGGCTGGCCTTCCCGCAGGATACGCCGGGACAGGGCCACCGCGGAGGCAAAGCCGGTGGCGTACTGATATACATAGAAATTGTAATAGAAGTGGGGGATGCGGGCCCACTCCAGCGCGATCTCGGGATCGGGCGCGATATCCTCGCCGTAGTACAGCCGGTTCAGTTCGCCGTATTTGGCGCACAGCCCCTCGGCGGTCAGCGCCCGGCCCTGGCGGATCTGTTCGCTGCACCACAGCTCAAATTCGGCAAACATGGTCTGCCGGTAGAGGGTAGCGCGGAACCGTTCCAAAAAGTGATTGATCAGGTAGGCGCGGCGGCGGGGTTCCCGGGTGCCGCTCAGCAGATGCTGGATCAGCAGCGCCTCGTTGCAGGTGGAGGCCACCTCCGCCACAAAGATCTTGTAGCTGGCGTAGGTGGGGCTCTGGTGGGTGTTGGACAGGTAGGAGTGCAGGGCGTGACCCATCTCATGTACCAGGGTGAAGGCGTCGCTGAGGGTGTCGGTGTAGTTGAGCAGCACATAGGGATGCACGCCGTATACGCCGGCGGAATAGGCGCCGGAGCGCTTGCCCTGGTTCTCGTACACGTCGATCCAGCGGTTGTCAAAGCCCTCATTCAGCATCCGCAGGTAGTCCTCGCCCAGCGGGGCCAGCGCGGCGCGGGCCATCTCCTTGCCCTGCTCAAACGGCACCTCCATCTGCACGTCGGCCACCATGGGGGCATACAGGTCGTAGTAGTGCAGCTCGTCCAGCCCCAGCAGCTTTTTGCGCAGCCGCACATAGCGGTGCAGGGTGGGCAGATGCTGGTGCACCGTGTCGATCAGGTTGTGGTAGATCGCCACCGGCACCTCGGTCCGGTCCAGGGCCGCGTGCAGGGCCGAGGGATAGCGGCGGGCGTCGGCAAAGAACTGCAGCTGCTTCATCTGGGCGCTGAGCACCGCGGAACAGGTGTTCTTCAGCCTGCCATAGCCGGCGTAAAGAGAGCGGAACGCGGATTCCCGCAGCACCCGGTCGGGCGACTCCATCAGGGGGATATAGCTGCCATGGGTCACGGGATGGGCCTGGCCGCGGCTGTCGGTCGCGTCCTCGAAGGTCATGTCCGCGTTGTTCATCAGCGCGAAGATGCCGCCGGGGGCCTGCCCCATACTGCCGGCTGCGGCCAGCAGGCTTTCCCCCTCGGCGGAGAGGGTATGCTCCTTTTTGCGGCGGATGCGGGTCAGCAGCAGCCGGTAGTGCTCCAATTCGGGCTCCTCCCGATAGAAAGACGCCAGCCGTTCCTCCCCGATGGCCAGCACCTCCGGCGTGACGAAGGCAAGCGCCTGTTCCCATTCCACCGAGAAATTGCGGGCCTGGGCGCTCATTTCCTGGTAGACGGCCTCCCGGGTGTCCTGGTCGGTCTTGCGGAAAGCGTAGGACAGCAGCCGGTCGCCGGCCACATCCAGCTGGTCCTGCAGCTGCAGGAAGTCCAGCAGCGTGCGGGCGCTCTCGTTCAGGCGGCCCGCGTAGCCGGCCAGCTGTTTGAGCGATTCCCGAAGGCGGGTGAACTCGGCCTGCCAGGCCTCGTCGCTGGGAAAAAGATCGGTCAGGTCCCAGGTGAACGCCGGGTCGGCCTGACTGCGGGTGGGAAGGGATTGTGCCATACTTGCCATCTCCTTATCGTTTCAGTTATCCGGCCCCAAGGGGCCCGAAAGCAATATGATTCCAGTATAGCACAGTCCGGGGCCGCTGTCACCGGCTTTTGCGCGGGGCAGGAGTGTTGCGGCAAGCGCCGTTTCACTGGTTGCCTGCGCAACTGACAGCACCCTGCGCGCTTTGTATAATAAGCCCCGGAAACGGTCCGGCCGAGGCAAAAGCCCGCTGTGAACCGGGGCGCATCCGTTGACGGCTCCGCCGCCTTTGTTGTATACTCGACCTGGGGGATCCCCCGCGGCCGGCCGGTCCGGACAGGCGGCGTCCCCCCGCTCGAAGCTGTTGATAAAAAGGAGAAATGACCATGGAACTTTTGCAGCTCAAACCTGGCTTTTACTTCACCGGTGCGCTGGATCATGACCTGCGGGTCTTTGATATCATCATGTACACCGAGTTCGGCACCACCTACAACTCGTACGTGCTGAAGACCGCGAACCACACCGTTCTGTTCGAGACCGCCAAGGTGAAATGCCTGGACAGCTGGCTGGAAAAGGTGCGGGCCATTACCCCCATCGAGCAGGTGGACTATCTGGTGGTCAGCCATACCGAGCCGGACCACAGCGGCAGCGTGGAAAAGCTGCTGGAGCTGAACCCCCGCATCAAGGTCGTGGCTACCGGCTGCGCCATCAGCTTTTTGAAGGAGATCGTAAACCGGGATTTCTACTCCATCGCCGTGCGGGACGGCCAGACCCTGACCCTGGACGACAAGACCCTGGAGTTTATGGTGGTGCCCAACCTGCACTGGCCCGACACCATGTACACCTATATCCGGGAGGACAAGGTGCTGGTGACCTGCGACTCCTTCGGCTCCCACTATGCCTGCGATGACATCCTGGCCAGCAAGGTCACCGACCGGGAGGGCTATCTGCGGGCCACCAAATACTATTTTGACTGCATCATCGGGCCGTTCAAGGAGTTTATGCTGGACGCGCTGCGCCGGGTGCGCACGCTGCAGCTGGACATGATCTGCCCCGGCCACGGCCCGGTGCTGGACTGCGACATCGACTGGATGCTGGACACCTATGAGGGCTGGTCCACCGTGATCAATCCCAATCCCCGGCCCACCGCGATCCTGGCCTATGTGAGCGCCTACGGCTACACCGGCCAGCTGGCCGAGGCCATCGCGGAGGGCATCCGCGGCGTGGGCGGCATTGATGTGCGCTGCTACGACATGGTCACCGCCGACGCCGGAAAGGTGGCCGAGGAACTGCTCTACGCGGACGGCTTTTTGCTGGGCACCCCCACCATCGTGGGCGAGGCTCTCAAGCCCATCTGGGACCTGACCACCGGCATGTTCGCCGGTACCCACGGGGGCAAGCTGGCCAGCGCCTTCGGCAGCTACGGCTGGAGCGGCGAGGGCGTGCCCCACATCATGGAGCGGCTGGGCCAGCTGCAGCTGCGCCTGGTGGACCCGCTGCGGGTGCGGTTCAAGCCGGACGCGGACCAGCTGGGTGAAGCGCGGGAGTACGGCAAGGCTTTTGGCGAGGCGCTGCTGGCCGACCTGCGGCCGGTGCAGCGGGCCCCCAAGGCCAAGGTGCGCTGCACCGTTTGCGGCGCCGTGTTTGACGAGGGCGAGGAGATCTGCCCGGTCTGCAAGATGGACGCCAGCCACTTTGTGCCCGCCACCGAGGCCGCGCCCGCCCCGGAACAGGCCCCGGAGGTGCGCTGCACCGTCTGCGGCGCCATCTTCAGCGGGGACAAGCCCCAGTGCCCGGTGTGCGGTGTGGGCAAGAACTACTACGAGCCGGTGGAAAAGATCGACAAACCCGCCGCCGCCCCCGGGCCCCGCAAGCTGGTCAAGTGCCTGGTCTGCGGCGAGATCTTCGACGCCTCGCTGGACACCTGCCCGGTGTGCGGCGTGGGCCGGGACAAGTTCGTGGAGGTGGAGGTGGAACAGGTCTCCTACCGCCACGACACCCGCAACACCTATGTGATCCTGGGCAACGGCTGCGCGGGGGTCAGCGCCGCGGAGGCCATCCGGGAACGGGACAAGACCGGCACCATCCTGCTGATCTCCAACGAAGGCCCGGCTTACCAGCGGCCGATGCTCACCAAGGCGCTGTTCTCCGGGCTGGAGGCCGACCAGATGGCCCTGCATCCCCAGGGCTGGTACGAAAGCCAGGGCATCGTGCAGATGCTGCACCGCCAGGTGGAGCGTGTGGACGCCGAAAACCGCACCGTGGTGCTGGATGGCGGCGAGACGGTGGCCTATACCAAGCTGATCTTCGCGCTGGGCAGCGAGTGCTTTATCCCGCCCATTCCCGGCCGTGACCGCCAGGGCGTGGTGGCCATCCGCCGGCTGGCCGATGTGGAGAAGATCCGGGCCATGGCCCCGCTGGAGCAGGCCGTGGTCATCGGCGGCGGTGTGCTGGGGCTGGAGGCCGCCTCCGAACTGCGCCGCAACGGCTGCCAGGTCACGGTGCTGGAACTGGCCCCCACCCTGATGAGCCGCCAGCTGGATGACGCTGCCGCCAAGCTGCTGCTGGACAAGTGCGCCGCCGCTGGCGTGCGGGTGGAACTGGGCGTGCAGATCACCGCACTGGAGGGCGAGAGCCAGGTCACCGGCGTGCGGCTGGGCAGCGGGGAAGTGATCCCGGCCCAGCTGGTGGTGGTGTCCTGTGGGGTGCGGGCCAACACCGCGGTGGCCAAGGCCGCCGGTGTGGCGGTGGACCGGGCCATTGTGGTGAACGAGGGCATGGAGACCAATCTGCCCGGCGTGTTTGCCTGCGGCGACTGCGCCCAGTTGAACGGGGTCAACTACGCGCTGTGGCCGGAAGCCCAGGCGCAGGGCAAGGTGGCCGGCGCCCGTGCCACCGGCGACGCGGTGACCTATACCGCCGAGCAGCCGATTTTGTCCTTCCATGGCATGGGCACCGAACTGTTCTCTCTGGGCGATCCGGGCAAGCGGCCGGATACCCATTATCGCACCCTGGAACTGCGGGACGACGCCCGCGGCCATCTGGCCCGTTACTACTTTGCCGAGGGCAGGCTGTGCGGTGTGAACCTGGTGGGAGATGTGTCCGGTATGGCCGACGCCATCGCCGCCCTGAAGGAACGCCGTCCGCTGAAAGACTTTTTGGCCTGATCGCTTCCAGACAATACAAAACCGCCCGCGCCGGATCTGACCGGCGCGGGCGGTTTTTGGCTTTATTCGGCGGACTTGGTGTAATACTGGGCCTGGGCCTGCCACAGCCGGTGGTACAGGCCGTCTGTGTTCGCCACCAGTTCGGCGTGGCTGCCGGTCTGCAGGATGGCCCCCCGGTCAAACACCGCGATGGTGTCGCAAAACTTGCAGCTGGACAGCCGGTGGCTGATATATACGGCGGTGCGGTCCCCGGCGATGGCGTCGAACTTTTCGTAAATTTCCGCCTCCGCGATCGGGTCCAGCGCGGCGGTGGGCTCGTCCAGGATCAGGAAGGGCGCGTTCTTGTACAGTGCCCGGGCGATGGCCACCTTCTGGGCCTCGCCGCCGGACAGGTTCACCCCTTCCTCCATGTCCTTGTACAGCCAGGTGTCCAGGCCCTGGGGCAGCTTGTCCGAGGGCAGTGTCAGGCCCGCGTCAGCCAGGCAGCGGGCGGCCTTGTCCCGGTCGTAGTCCACGGCCCCGGCCACATTCTCACCCAGCGGCAAAGAGGGCAGCCGGAAATCCTGAAATACCACCGAGAACAGGGCAATGTAGTCGTCATACCGGTATTTGCGGATGTCGATGCCGTTGAGCAGGATGACCCCCTCGGTGGGGTCGTACAGCCGGCAGAGCAGCTTGATAAAGGTGGTTTTGCCGCTGCCGTTGGGGCCCACCACCGCCAGGCGGCTGCCCACCCGGAAGGTCAGGTCCACATGCCGCAGCGCCCAGGCGTCGCCGCCCGGATACCGGAAGGACACGTCCCGGAACTCCACCTGATACTGCCGGTCGGCCCGCTTTTCGGTGGTCAGGCTGCCCTGGTACATGGGATTGGGCAGGTCCAGCAGCTCAAAGGTCAGCCGCAGGAACACCCCGTTGGCCCGGATATAGTTCAGCGTCTGCAGCGCCAGCGAGATGCCGCCGAACAGCTGGGTGGCGGCCCCCACATACTGGGTCACCGCTCCCACGCCGAAGGCCCCGGCCCAGGCTTTCAGGCAGACGTACAGGTACACCACCCCGGTGAGCAGTGCCGAAAGCGCCTGGGACAGCCCCTGCAGCAGCCCCATCCGGCCCCGGGACAGCCGGGCGATGGGGGAGCGGGGGGTGAAGCCGTGCTCCCGCATATAGCGGCGGCAGACGTTTTCCTGCTGGCGGTAGATGCGCAGATCGGCGGCGCGGGGCAGCTCGATCGCCATAAAGCCAAAGAAGCTGAAATACCGGTTGCCCTCCCGCATGGTGGCGGCCTGCTGGCTCAGCAGCAGGTCGGCCCGGCTGCCAAAGGCGCCGGAGGCCAGAACGGTGGCCACCATGGCGGCCAGCACCCCCGCCATACACAGCGGGCTGTTCAGCACGGCCAGCGGGCTGTGCGCCGGCACGTTGGTAAAGAACAAGGTCAGGGTAAAGCCTATCCCGGCCAGCACCTGCACCGCCGCCTGGCAGAACTCGATATAACACTGCACCGCGCGGTGTATACCATAGCCGCTCCAGTTGTCGTTCTGCTTTATCTGGCTGTACAGGTCCTGCACCTCCTGCCGGTCGCTGTCGGCATAGTCCAGTGAGGCCATCTTGTCCATCAGCAGCTTGTGTTTCTGTACGGTCAGCGCGTTTTCCTCATACTTGGCCCAGCGTTTCAGCAGCCCGTTGGCCAGTGCCATCACCGCCGTCAGCCCTACCGCCAGCGCCGCCCAGAAGGCCAGCTGTTGCGGGTTACGTCCGCCGGCCAGCTCCGCGATGACCCGGGCGGACAGCCATATTGTCACATAGGGGGCCAGCGCCTGCCCGGCCGCGCTCAGCGCCGCGGAGACAAAATAGCCCGGCCTGCGGCGCATACAGATCCGCCAGGTTCGCCAGTTCAGCCGCCAGGCCTCCCGGTAGCCGCAGGCGTTTTCCGTATTACTCGCCATCTGCCTCGCCTCCCTCCTGATAATAGCGGCTCTGTACCTGGAACAGTTTCGCGTAGCCGCCGCCCCGGGCCAGCAGTTCCTCGTGGGTACCCTGCTCGGCAATGCGGCCATCCTCCAAAAACAGAATCCGGTCACAGAACCGGGTGGACGCCAGCCGGTGGCTGATAAACAGCGAGGTGCGCCCGGCGGTCATCTCGTTGTATTTGCGGTAGATATCGTCCTCCGCCAGGGGGTCCAGCGCGGCGGTGGGCTCATCCAGGGCCAGGATGGGGCCGTCCTTGTACAGGGCCCGGGCCAGCATCAGCCGCTGGGTCTGCCCGCCGGACAGTTCCACCCCGTCCTCGTACACCTTTCGGCCCAATTTGGTGTCCAGCCCGCCGGGCAGCGCCCGGACGGCTTCGGTCAGCCCTGCCTGGGCCAGGCACTTCCATACCCGGTCGGTGTCGATGCCCTCGGTGCGCTGGGCCACGTTCTCCGCCACACTGGCCTCCAGCAGGGAAAAGTCCTGGAACACCGCCGAAAACAGGGCGTAGTAGTCCCGCCGGTTCAGCTCGCGTACATCCTGCCCGTTGAAGAGCACCCGCCCCTCGGTGGGGTCCAGAAAGCCGCAGACCAGC
Source organism: uncultured Gemmiger sp. (assembly GCA_949295035.1). Classification (GTDB taxonomy): domain Bacteria; phylum Bacillota; class Clostridia; order Oscillospirales; family Ruminococcaceae; genus Gemmiger_A. The sequence continues at coordinate 34,141 of CASFJO010000001.1, read as the reverse complement.
CGCACCAGGGTGGTCTTGCCCGCGCCGTTCAGCCCCACGATGGCCAGTTTTTCCCCGGCGTGGATGGTCAGGTCGATGCGGTGCAGGGTGTCTTTTTCCGCCCCGGGATACCGATAGCTTACCTGTTCCAGCTTGATTTCGCAGGCCATGCCCGGGGTGCGCCGCACCGGCGTGCCGCCGGTCAGACGGAAGGGTTCCGGCCAGTCCAGTACCTCCCGCAGCTGGGACAGTTCCAGCGACTGCCGGTGCAGTTCGGCGCTCTTTTCCAAAATGCCGCCCACCCACTGGGTAAAACCGCTCACCGCGGTGAAGTACAGCAGAAACTGGGAGGCGGGCAGCCCCTGGCGTAGCGCCAGCGCGATCAGGTAGGCATAGGCGATGCCGTCCCGGGCAAAGGTCAGCGCCAGGTCGGCCACATCGTTCCACAGCAGATGCCGCTCTAGCCGGTTCAGGTAATCCCGGTACAGCCGCATCAGCCGTTCCCATACCTCATCCATCCAGGCCCGCAGCCCGAAGATGCGCAGGTCCTTGGCAAAGAGCCGGCCGGTGACGGTGGTGCGCAGATAGTGCATCTGGCCCAGGTAGCGCTCCTGTTCGTCCCGGTGGCTGTAGACCCACCGGGCGGTGCGCCGCCGCACCAGCCAGCCCACCGCCGTGGTGGCGATCACCACCGCCAGCAGCGCCGGGTGCAGCCCGGACAGCAGCGCCAGATACACGGCAAACCCCAGCAGGCTGGCCAGCAGGTCGGTCAGGGTGGTCCAGATCGCTTCGGCGGTTTCGGAATTATCGGTGCAGGAGTTGGCCGCCCGTTCCAGCCGTTTGAGAAAGGTGGAGTCCAGCGTGTTGACAAAGGAGGTGCCGGCGATCTTGTCCATGGTCATCCGCAGCAGCCGCATCCGCACGGTGATCCGGCCGTACATGGCATTAAAAAACAGATAGGACCGCAGCCCGTACAGCACAAACAGCACCGCGCTGAACAGCAGGATGGTGCCCGCCAGAGCGGTCAGGGGGGCGCGATCCTCCACCTTTTGCAGCACCAGCGGGGCCAGCAGCAGCTGGGCGATGGTGCCGCCCGCCGTGGCCACAGCGATGCCGACGCAGTAGAAGGGGATGCTTTTGGCCTCCTGCCAGGCAAGCCCCAGCATGAAGCCCAGGTTCTGCCGCGTGGAATACCGCGGTTTTTTGGTTTGTTCCATTGCGTTCACCTCTTGCCCCTAGTCTAGCACAAGAAAAAATCCCCGGCGGTTTCCGGGGATGAATCGCAGCCTGCGGGGGACGAACCGCATCATACCTGCGGGATGAGGATTTCGGTGGTAAAGGCGCCGTCCTCGCTGTTGCGGCTTAAGTACCCGTCCAGCCGGTCGATGATCTGGTCGATGCGCACCAGCCCGAAACCGTGGCCCTCCCCCTTGGTGGTGGCGAACAGCCGCCCGATGCGGGCCTGCTTGCGGCCGGCCGTAAGGTTCGTAAAGCTGATGTACAGCTGGGTGCCCTTCATGTCCATGTACACCCGGATCATCCGCTGGTCCTCCGGAAGCGGCAGGCTGGCCTCGATGGCGTTGTCGAACAGGTTGCCCAGGATCACGCAGAGATCCAGTTCCGACATCCGCAGCTGCACCGGGATGTGGGCGTCCGCCTGCACCGGGATGTTCCGGGACCGGGCCAGGGAAATTTTGCTGTTCAAGATCGCGTCCGCCATGGCGTTGCCGGTTTTGATCACCGTGTCCACCGTGTTCAGATCGGTGTCCAGCTCATCCAGATAGGCTTTCAGCCCGTCCAGGTCGCTGCCGGCGGCCAGCGCCTTCATCATCTGGATGTGGTTGCGGTAGTCGTGCCGCCAGCCCCGGATCTGCCGGTACATGTTCTCTACCTCCCGGTAGTGGGTGTCGATCAGTTCCCGCTGGTAGGCGGCCAGCTGCCGGTCAATGCGCCGGGAAAGCCATCCCATATCCCTTTTACCCCCTCTGAATAATGGCCCGGTTGATCCGCTCGTATGCGCCCCGGGGCAGCGGCAGGGTGCTGCCGTCGGCCAGGGTCACCGCCGTGCGGGTCACCCGGGCCACGCTGCCCAGGTTCACCAGCGCCGACCGCCCCAGCCGGAAAAAGTTCTCGTCCAGTTGGCTCTCCAGTTCGCTCAGGGTCATCTTCACGGTGTAGTCCGCCCGGGCGTGGATGGTCACATAGTTGCCCTGCACCTCGGCGCAGCGGATTTGATACACCGGCAGCCGCACCATCTCCCCGGCCAGTTCCAGTGTCAGCACCGCCTCGTTGCGGCGCAGCTTTTCCGCCGCCCGGTCCAGCACGGCGAACAGCTTGCCCTCGTCCACCGGCTTCATCAGGTAGTGCAGCGCCTCCACCTCATAGCCGTCCGCGATGTAGTCGGAGTACCCGGTGATGAACACGATCTGCACGGCGTCGTTGTCCCGGCGCAGGGTGCGGGCCATGGTCACCCCGTCCACTTTGCCCATCTCGATGTCCAGCAGCAGGATCTGCACCCGCTTGTCCTCCGCGTAGGCGAACAAAAAACTCTCCGCCGAGGGGTACAGCGCCATACGCAGCCCGTGGCCCCGGCCGGCGGCCCAGCGGCGGGCCAGTTCCGCCAAAAAGTCCCGGTCGGCGGCGCAGTCGTCACATACAGCAAGATGCAGGTTCATACAAAATCGTCCTTTCCGGCGGCGGGAAGATCCGTTCCCGCGCCGCATACGCCGCCTCAGTCCGGCTGCTGGCCGTCATGGGGCAGCCACTGGCAGTCGGTAAGCTGCATATCGGTGAACACCGCCGTGAAGGAGGACTCCTCCGGCGAACAGGCGTACAGCCCGAAGCGGATGGTCCCGCCGCCCTGATTCAAATGGCAGATCCGCATCTGGCTGTAGTGGACCCCATCCCGGGAACACTCGATCCGGTAATCGTCCTCCCGGCGGCTTAGGCGGTACCACATGGTGCGGATACGGCCGTCGATGGCGGTGGTGGCCCAGTCGGAATACCCGCCGTTGGTCACCACGCTGCCCAGATGCTGAAATTCACCGTTTTCGTATTCCACCGAGGCTTTGAGCCAGTTTTCGCTGTCCAGGTACAGCGCGATCCCGCACTGGTCAAAGCGATGGGCGGCGGTGGAAAAATCGGTCTTTACCATAAAACTGAAGTAAGGCTCCTCCGTCTCCATCTGCAGGACGGGGGCGTTGTCGTTGCGGAAATGGTAATAGGTGCGCTGCCACAGATCGGTGTGGGGCCGGGTGACGATCTCGATGCGGTTCGGCGCAATGAGGCAGCGCTCCGGCGGACGTGTCCAGACGAGTTTTTCTTCGGCAAAATTCATGTGTGATCCCCTCCCAGGTTATTGTAATGCCTGGCGCCGCGTGATGCAAGGGGATATCCGGCCGGTGTAAGCACGGTGTCCCAGGATGAAAAAGCGGGATTTTGGTCGCAACATACAAAAAAATTTTTTGATATATATGGAAAATGCGGCTATATTTTTACCAATTTACATGTTATTATAAACACATAATAAGTGAAGGCTGTGATCGCTATGAATGTACATATCAACAAGGAGAGCAACGTCCCCCTGTATCTGCAGCTCCTCGCCATATTTTCCGAAAAGATCCGCACGGGCGAATGGCCGGTGGGGGAAAAGATCCAGTCCGAGAAAGAATTGAGCCGACAGTATAACGTGTCGCTGATCACCGTGCGCAGGGCGCTGGAGGAGTTGTGCGCCCTGGATATGATCAACAAGATCCAGGGCAAGGGGAGTTTTGTCTCCTATGGAAAAACCGAGCAGTACAATATCCGGTTCCGGGAACTGAGCAGTTTTACCCACGAAATGGAGCAAAGCAAGCAAAAGGCGGGGGCTGCCGTATTGGAAGAATCCGTTGTGCCGGCCAGCAAAGAGTTGGCGGATCTGTTTGGCGTTGCGCCCCAGACACGGCTGTTCCGGGTGGTGCGCCTTCGCACCATCAACGAGATCCCGGCGATCGTAAGCACCTCCTACATCCACCCCGAGGCGGCCCGCAAGATCCAGGGAACGGATCTGACCGGTTCCATCTACGCGGTTTTGGAACGGGCGGGGATCGAACTCAGCGGCGGATCGGAAGAGATCTTCGCGGCAATGCCGCCGGCAAATGTGGCGCAGCATCTGGGCATCGGTGACGATTGCCCGGTACTGGACGCCCGCTGCAAGGTCCTGCATGGCCAAAAGGTGATCCTGTTCACCCAGTCCTATATCAACAGCAAGCGGCTGAGCATCACCGTGGAACTCAACAAGGCAGTGCCGCATATCTGAGGGTGTGCGGCCGCTTTGGACCAAAGGGGATAGTCTGCCTTTTGACATTATAACTTTATAATATCATATAAACATAAGAATGGAGGAATGCCATGAAAATGGGAAAAGAATAAGCGTGTACATCGTCGAACTGCCGTAGCAACAACCATTTGAAAGGAGAAAATTATGGAACGATTTTTAGGGATCCTGCGTGTTCTGGGCGCGCTGTCGTTTGCTGTGAGCGCTGTGTTCTTTGTGCTTTCCTTCCGCTACCAGCTGGACGGATTCAAACTGAAAAAGCACGGGATCAAGTGGGGCGCCTCGGTGCTGGTCATTATCGCGATATCCGCCGCGCTGAACGCGGGCGCCGCCGTCATTACCGGCCCGATCCGGCTGGGGTGGATCAGTTTTCGGCCCGGCGCGGCCATCACGCCGGTACTGGGTATCCTGTTTGGGATCCCGGGCGCGATCGGCGCAGGCCTTGGCAATGTGATCTCGGATATTCTGAAAGGGTTCGTTACACCCGCGACCATCAGCGGATTTCTGGGCAATTTCTTTGCCTTCGCCTTCGTGCCGGCCATGTTTGTGAAGGACGCTTCGCTCAAGACCAAAAAAAGCTGGCTGCAGTATATTTCGGGCGTTGTTGTAGGGGCGGCGTTTGCGATGCTGTCCATGCCCTGGTTCATCGACATTACCGGGACCATGGCGCCTGCCGTGGCCTGGACCAGCGAACCGTTCGCGCTGCTGATGAACCGGATCGTATCGCCGCTGCTGCTGGGGCCGATCTTTTTGAAGATCCTGTATCCCTTCGCGGCCAAAAACGGTCTGTACTGGCGTGAAAAGCGGGAAGAGAAGATCACCGAATTGAGCCGGGATTGAGAATCGGCTCCATTGCATGGAAGGGGAGGGTTTCTTTGAGAGAGGTCCTGATAAGAGCCGAACATTTCCAATACCAGTATCCGGACACGGACCGCCCGGCAATTGATGACGTCAGCTTTGAGATCGGCAAAGGCGAGGTCGTTGGCATCATTGGGCCGAACGGCGCGGGAAAAACCACCTTGTGTTCCGCGCTGAAAGGGATCGTCCCTCACAAAACCGGCGGGGCGTGGGGCGGAAGCCTAGAGGTATGCGGACTGAATGTACGCAGCGCCACAGTGGCCGATCTGGCCGAACATGTATCCATGACGTTCCAAAATCCCGAGACCCAGATCATCGGAACAACGGTGGAGGAAGATCTGGCGTTTTCGGCGGAGAATATGGGTATGCCGCCCGATCAGATCCGTGCCCGGGTGGCTGAGATCATGCAAAAAGTCCGCCTGCCGGAGGAGTACAAACGCCGCGCGCCCCGCAATATGTCCGGCGGCGAGAAGCAGCGCCTGGCCATTGCCGCCTCCATGATCACCTCGCCGGAGGTGATCATCCTGGACGAACCCACGACCGAACTGGACCCGGTGGGCAAAGCGGACGTTCTGCATATCGTCAAGGAACTGGCCCGCACCGGGGAAAATACCGTGATCGTTGTGGAACAGGATATCGAGTATCTGGTCACCGTGGCCGACCGGCTGATCGTCATGCAGCAGGGCCGCATTCTGACGCAGGGCAAGACCCGCGAGGTCATGCGGCAGGTGCCGCTGCTGCAAAAGGCCGGGATCAACCTTCCGGATGTGGCGCTGCTGTGGGAGGCGATGGGATTTTCCGGCAAAAGCGATGTGTTCTTAACGGTGGATGAGGCGATGGAGGCCATGCGGGCGGACTACTGCCTTCGGGCGGCGGGCCCGGGCGAAAAAACAGCGCCGCAGCCCCAAACTGTCTGCATCGAATACCAGAACGTCTGTTTCGGATACGGGGAGCGGGAGATCCTGCACCATGTCTCCCTGCAGGTGCCGGAAGGCGATTTTGTCGCGGTGCTGGGAAAAAACGGAACGGGAAAGACCACCATGGTCAAGCATCTGAACGGGCTGCTGCGCCCCGGTACGGGAGACGTTGTCGTATGCGGGGAAAACACAAAGGAACATTCCGTGGCGGAACTGGCCCGGAAGGTGGTCTATGTGTTCCAGAATCCCGACCATCAGCTGTTCAACCAGACCGTGGAGGAAGAGATCGCCTTCGGCCCGAAAAATCTGGGATGGAGCGAGGAAACGGTGCGCCAGCAGGTGGAGCGCGCGCTGGAGCAAAGCGGCCTGACGGAGTATCGCCAGGAATCGCCGCTGTCTTTGGAACGGGGCCTGAAGCAGATCCTGATCCTGGCTTGCGTGATCGCGATGGACGCCAGCATCTTTGTGGTGGATGAACCTACAACGGGGCTGAGCCAGACCTACAAAAAACGGATCGGCGATATCCTGAAAGGCCTGCAGGCCAGCGGCAAGACCATCGTTCTGATCACCCACGATATGCAGTTCGTGGCGGAATACGCGGACCATATCGTGGTGGTGGAAAACGGCTCTGTTGCCGCGCAGGGAACGGTCGCCGCGATCTTCCGGCAGCTGGATCTGCTCAAGGGGGCCTCCCTGTTTCCGCCCCAGGTCACACAACTCGCGGTGCGGATGGAGCCTGAGCTTGCCTCCGTGCCGGTAAAGATCGGGGAATTTCTGAGCGCTGTCTGCAAAAGGGGGATCGGCCATGACGCAAATCGGCAGCTATATTGACCGGGATTCGCGGGTCCACGCGCTGCACCCGTTTACCAAGGATCTTATGTTTATCGCCGTATTCACCCTGGCGCTGCTCACAAACAACCCCTATTTTCTGGCCGGGCTGTTTGCCGCGATCGTAGCCGTCGGCGTCGCGGCCCGGCTGCCGATCGGGCAGTCGATGCGCACGCTGAAAAGCGTCGCCGCGCTGATCGTGGTGTTTTCGGTGGCGGTGTGGCCGTTCTCTTTGCAGGAAGGGCAGGTGCTGTTCCAGGTGGCCGGCCTCAAGGCCTACTCGGTGGGGCTGGTCTACAGCCTTTCCATGAGTTTGCGCTTTTGCTGCATCGTGCTGATGAGCATTTACTGGATGATGTTCACCAGCGTGAGCGAGATCACGCACGGGCTCACATGTCTGGGCGTTCCGTACAAGATCGCGTTCTCGTTTTCCATGTCGCTAAGTTTCGTGCCGCTGATCCTCAAGGACCTGAGCACCATCCAGGACGCGCAGCGTTCCCGCGCGCTGGAACTGGACAAGGGCACCCTGCTGGAAAAGATACGAAAAAATGTCTCGATCCTGATCCCGCTGTCCTCCCGCGCGCTGGGGCTGATCAATCAGATATCCGTCAGCCTGGAGGCCAGGGGATTTGAGACAAAACGAAAACGGACCTCCATCAGCGCCAGCCGTCTGAAGGCCGCGGACTGCGCGGCGATCGGGCTGTGCGTGGGCCTGATCGTTGTTTTGGCGGTCTTTCGGGGGTTGGGCGTGGGCCTGATCACCAGGAGCGTGCTTTGATGAAACGGAAATTTATGGAAGAGAAGGAAAGATGTATGGCAGAATATAACGATATGATGCGGGAAGTGGAAAAACAGGGCGAATTGTATCAGCATACCCAAAAGATCGAGCAGGCCGTTCGGCACAACTGCGAGGAGATCCGGCGGGAGAACAAGGCGCAAAAGTTGTTTTTGCTGGGATGCGGCGACTCGTATTTTGGCGGCCTGGCCGTCAAGCATAGTCTGGACGCCGTTTCCGATACGCTGGTGCTGCCCATGACCGCGCTGGAGTTTTCCCAGTATGGGGTCCATCAGGTGGATGCGCACAGCACCGTTGTCGCGGTATCCATGTCCGGCAATGTGGCCCGGACGATCGAAGGACTCACGGCCGCGCAGAGCAAGGGCGCGTATGTGGTGGGGATCACCAATTCCGCCGCGGGCAAACTGTACCAGATGTCCAAGCACCCGATCCTGCTGGGCCTGGAAGAGGAGGAAGGGTGGACCCCGGGCACGCTTACCTACTGCGGGACCCTCTATGCCTTGTGCCGGCTGCTGCTGGAGTTCGCGGCGCCCCCGGAACGCGGCACGCTGCTGGAACAGCTGGCGCAAACCATGCGGCTGCTGGCGGATGTGATCGCCCGCTCCCGGGAAATGGCGCAGGCGGTCGGCGGCAATCTGGTGTATGGGAAACCCGGTTTTCCGGTCTACGTGCTGGGCGCCGGCCCGAGTTATGCGACCGCGAAATACGGCGCCGCAAAGTTTTTGGAGATCTGCGATGTGGATGCCATCGGCCAGGAGAGCGAGGAGTTTGCGCACCAGGAATTTTGGGTGGTGCGCAAAACCTGCCCGGTATTCATCGTGGCGCCCAAAGGCCCCGGTTTTGCCCGCACGCGGGAAGTGGCCCATTGTCTGCGCAGGTTCGGATGCGATCTGATCGTTCTTTCCAGCGACGAGGAATTGCTGGAACTGGGCAAATACAGTTTCCCTATGCCCGAAGCGATCCCCGAAGCGCTCAGCCCCCTGGCCTATGCCATTCCGCTGCAGCTTTGCGCCTACTATTTTTCCCAAAAGCAGGGGCTGGACCCGGACAGGCGCAGCCATAACGATCCCTTCCGCAAGAAGATCAGCCGGCTTTTGACGCGGGGGTTTGTAACAAACGATTGAGGTATACATAGGAAATGAAACGTATTGTGATAGCAGGGCACCTGTCTCTGGACCATATCAAGACCTGTACGCAGGAAAAAAGCGACGTTCCGGGCGGCGCCGCGCTGTATACGTCGGTGGCGGCCAGCCTGTATGGCGGGGATATCCGCCTTTTGTCCACCCGCTGCGCGGATTTTGACCGGTCCGTGCTGCGCGCGCTGGAAGGGCGGGGGATCGGCTCGGGGGATGTGATCGATATTCTGGGCGAACAGCGAAGAAGCTTTATGGAATATTCCCGCTCGTTTTCCCGCGTGACCCACAGCCACGCGCGGAAGATCTGGCTGGACTGCACCATCGCCCAAACGCCCCGTCACCTGCCCTCGGAAACGGCGGACGCGCTCTATCTGGCGCCTATGCTGCCCTCGGTACAGCTTCAATACGCCCGCTGGGCCAAAGAACGGGGCCTGTTTGTGTGCGCCGACACCAGCGAGTTTTTTGCTGAACACGACGCCTCGTCGCTGAAAGAACTGGCGGGCGCTTGCGATGTGTTCATGCCCTCGGACGTGGAACTCAACGCCATGTATCCGGAGTTTGAGGGGGATCTGGAGAAAACGGCGCGCCAGCTTTTCGCGCAGGGAAACAGGATGCTGGTCGTCAAGCAGGCGGCGCAGGGGTGTTCGATCTTTGATTTTTCTCAGCACAAACGCTATGCCGTCGGGATCCGCAGCACCGAGGTGGTGGACGCCACCGGCGCGGGAGACAGTTACAACGGGGCGTTTCTCTCCGCGTGGCTGAATGGGGAGAGCCTGTCTCTCAGCGCCCGGTATGCCGCCGCGGTCGCCTCGCTGTGCATTGAGCAATTCAGCTATTCGGGTGTTCAAAACGCTTCCCGGGAGCAGGCGATGGCGCTTGCGGAAGCGGTCCCGGTCCAGGAGGAGGAGTGGTTATGAGTTTGCGCGTTATGGGGGCGGTCCATCTGCCCGCCTTTACCCGAAATGATATTGTGTACCGTCCGCTTTGCGACTGGCTTTTGGAAAATGTCGCGGCGTACGAGGCCGGCGGTATCCGCGAATTGTTTATCCAGGACCAGACCCCCGGCCCGGCGGCCAGCGTCAAGACGCTGGCGTATATGTCGTCGCTTGTGCGGGAGGCACGGCTGGCGTTTCCGACCATGAAACTGGGGGTCATTCTGGAGGCCAATGACCCGGCCGTTCTGCAGATCGCCAACGCGGCCGGCGCGGATTTCGTCCGGATCAAGGTGTATGTGGGCGCCATGGTGAAGGCCGGCGGGATCGTGCAGGGCTGCGCCGCGCGGGCGCTTCAGGAGCGCGCGTTTCTGGACCGGCCCATCGAAGTGCTGACCGATGTGTATGACCGCACCGGCACCCCGCTGGGCGATCTTCCTCTTGTGACGGCCGCGCAGCAGGCGGTAAAATACGAGTCGGACGGTTTGATCGTGACCGGCAGAAACACCGAGGAGACCCTGGGGATGATCGCGGATGTGAAAAGGGCCCTGCCCGCCACGCCGGTGTATGCGGGCGGCGGGGTGAACACGCAGAACATCCCGCAGTTTATGGGCCGCTGTGACGGAGTGGTCGTAAGTTCTTGTTTTATGACCGATTCGGCAAGCCCCTGCTGGGATGATGGCAAGATCCGCGAATTTTTGCAAAAAATCGAAGAGGCGCAGCCCGTGAACGCACAATAAAAGCGAAAACCCGCCGCGTTTTGTATCGCGTGCCCGTGCCGAAGCCCCGGCGCCGGCCGGCGGCTTTCGGATGTACGCGTTTGCCAAAATAGAGAAAGTGCCCCCGGAAACACACCCCGGCCATAGCCGGCGGGGTCCTTCCGGGGGCGTTTTTGGGAATGGCGCGGCCATGGCGGGCCTTGTAACATTGACCAAAAACGTTTTTGGTCTTGCGTGCATTTTGCCGTTTTTTGGGAGGCGCTCTTGACATTTTATTCCGGTTCCTGTATAACAAAACCAAGCCAAAAACGTTTTTGGCTGGTGCTGTCCGGTGAGAGGGAGGTGTCGGGAATGTCGGTGACCATTCAGGATGTGGCCAAAGCCGCCGGCGTAACGGTAGGGACTGTGTCCCGGGCGCTGAACAATTACGCGGATGTGAATGAAAATACCCGCCAGCGGATCATCCGCACGGCGCAGGAACTGGGGTATCATCCGAATCTGGTGGCCCGCAGCCTTTCCAGCAAGCATGCCCGCAGCATCGCGCTGATCGTTTCGGGTTTTTTGGAAGAAAAGATGTTCAACCACTTCGAGACGATGCTGATGAAGGGCTGCTATCAGTTTGCGCTGGAGCGAGGGGTGGAACTCTCGATGCACATCATCAACTCGGAGATCCAGCACCAAAAAAGTTATGAGCAGCTGTGTTATGAGCACAATCTCAGCGGTGCGGTGCTGTTAGGCCTGAAAACGACCGACCCCTATTGCGAGGGGATCCCGGTGGGGAGCCCGCCGTGCGTCACCATTGACACCCAGGTCAAGGGCCCGAATGTCAGCAACGTTACGCTGGACCATATCGCCGCTTTTGACGAGTTGACCCAGTATCTGATCGACCAGGGCCACAGGCGCATCGTGCTGGTGCACGGCCGCAAGGAGGCGATGGTCAGCATGGAGCGCCTGGCCGGCGCCCATCAGGCGATGCAGCGCAACGGGCTCCCGCTCACCCATGACCAGATCATCTATACCAACTTTTTGCGGGAAGAAGCCTACGGAGGGGTGCGCCGGTATCTGCAGAGCCATGATCCCAAAGAGGTCACCGCCTTTTTGTGCATGAGCGATATGCTGGCCATCGGCGCGATCGAGGCCATCAAGAGCCTGGGGTACAAGGTCCCCCGTGATTATTCCGTGGTGGGGTACGACGGTTTGGACATAACGGAGTTTACCGATCCCCGCATCACCACCATCGATCAGAACATCCGCCTGAAAGGATATGAGGCGGCGCATCTCCTGATGGATATGCTGGACGGCAAACGCCCGCCCCAGCGGCTTGTACTGCCCCACATCCTCTCGGTCAAAGACAGTGTGGCCCCGCCTGCCTGACAGGCGGCGGGCCGCCCTGCATCCCTCAGGAAAAGGCCCCCGTCCGGGCGGAGAAAAACGCCTTTTCTTTTTTTGCCGGTTCCCAAAACGTTTTTGATACAAATTTGACAGCGTTGCGTTCGGGCGGATCCTGTCAGGGTCTGTGTTTTTTATTGCCAGCGCCAAAAACGTTTTTGGTTTGCCGGAATCCCGGTTTTCATTTGGCACGAAACGGCAATTGCCGTTTTGATAGACCCACACAACAAAAGGAGGATACCATGAAAAAGAAACGTATGTTCGCGGGGCTCCTGGCCGGCGCCCTTCTTGCCGCCAGCCTTGCCGGCTGCGGCGCCGCCTCGGGCAGCACGGCACAGCCCGGTTCCACCGCCTCGTCCGCCGGCGCCGGCGTTGTGGAGGTGACCATCCCTTCCTACAAGACCGGCGAAAACGTGGGCGCGGTGTTCTTTGAGCCGCAGGTAGAGCGCTTCAACCAGGCGTATGAAGGCCAATACCATATCACGCTGGAAAGCGTGCCGCAGGATACCTTTCTGGATCAGATGAAGATGCTGGCCCAGCAGGGGGAACTGCCGGTGCTGGTGCAGTCCGGCGATGTGGACTGGCTGTCGAACGTGGTGTATCCCAACGGCCTGGCCTATGACCTGAGCGGCTGGCTGGAGGAGAATCCGGAACTGAAAGCCCGGCTCATGCCCGACGGCCTGGCGTTCTGCACCGACGAGAGCGGCGCAATCTACAGCATGCCCCTGGCCACCGTGCGCCCCACCGGGTTTTTCTGGAATTCGGCGCTGTGGGATACCCAGGAGGATCTGAGCGCGATGACCATGGAGCAGTTCATCACCGCCATGGGTGACCAGAAGATCGCGTTCTCCACGGCGGAGAACGGCTGGGTGGCCGCCCTGTTCCTGACCGCCGCCATCGCGGGTGAAGAGGGCGGCATCGAATGGCTGCAGGCCGGCGTGGAAAACCGCATCGTGGATTTCAGCGAGCCCGCTTTTGTCAACGCCATCGGCACGCTGCAGCAGATGCTGCAGAACAACGCGGCGCCCAACTCCATCGGCGCCACCTACGCGGACGCCGCCAACTCCTTCATGAGCAACCAGGCGGCCCTGATCGCCAACGGCCCCTGGATGTCGTCCGATTTCGCCTCCACCAATTCCGCCAACTGGAGCAACGGCTTTGACGGCGCCAACGTCCGTGCCGCCCTCTTCCCGGGCCAGATCGGCATTGCCAACACCGCCACCTACGGGGAGTGGTTCATCAGCGCCAACGCCGCGCCCGAGGAGATCGAACTGGCCCTGGCGTTTCTGGAGTTCATCAACAGCCCCGAGGAGATCGAGGCTTACCTGCTGGCGGAAGGCGGCGACGCCCCCGGCCTGACCTATTCCGACGGCTTTAAGGAGGAACAGGGCAAGACGCAGGTCCTGGCCGACCTGGCGGCCGACACCACGGCTGACACCACCTTTGTGCCCTGCATCCTGGACGTTATCCCCTCTTCGGTCGCGAACGCGGATTTTGGTATGCTGCTGCCCAGCCTGGCGGACGGTACCTTCACTCCGGAGGACTTTGCCCAGCGCATGACCCAGGCCGCCACCGAGGCTACCGCTGAATAATCATCCCCCCAGCTGTACGCACGCAGGCTTTTCGCGCGGCGCGCCGTGCCCCGGCATCCGCGGGGCGGCGCGCCGCCGCTGTTTTGTGAAAGGAGGGACCCGCGCTTTGCACGCAACAGAAAAACGGCCGGCACGGTATAAGCCCAGCCGGCTGCAGCGGGCCAACTACAAGTGGATCTACCTGTTTTTGCTGCCCACCGTCGTCATCTTCGCCATGTTTTATGTGGTGCCTATCGTCGAGGTGTTCGTCACATCCTTTACCAAATGGGACGGCTTCAACGCGCCCAGTTTCAACGGCGTGCGCAACTACATAAACCTGTTCACCAGCCACTCGTTTCTGACCAGCCTGAAAAATCTGTTCTGGTGGTGCGTGATCGCCATGACGCTGCATGTGGGCTTTGGCACGCTGGTGGCGTTTGTACTGTTTCATCGTCCGCACGGCTGGAAGCTGACCCGCGCCGTCTACATGATCCCCAACGTGATCAGCGCCGCCGCGTGGGCTATGATCTACCGCTTTATCTTCAACGATGACATCGGCATCCTCAACAGCCTGATCCGTCTGCTGGACCCGGATTTCAGCGTGGACTGGTTTTATGTGTCCCCCTGGGCGTTCTGGTCTGTCACCTTCACCTGGCTGTTTTATGCGGTCATCGTGACCCTGATCGTGCTGGGAGATCTGCTCAACATCCCCCAGGAACTGACCGAGGCCGCCCGCATCGACGGCGCCACCGGCTGGCAGCTGATCCGGTACGTGCAGCTGCCGCTGTGCCGCGCCGCCATCGGCACAAGCATCATTTGTTCGCTCACATCCCGCATCGCCATGTATGAACAGATTGCCCTGACCACGGCCGGGGGCCCCGACTATGCAACGGTGAGCCTTCCGATCCTGCTGGTAAACGCCATCACCGACTATCGCTATGGCTATGCCAACGCGGTGGGCGTGCTGATGTTCCTGATCGGGCTGGTGATCTTGTGGGTGGTCAACCGCCTTTTCCGCATGGATGAGACCGACTATTGAGGTGACGCGCATGAAATTTGTAAAAAAAGGCGCCGCCCAGGCGCTGATGTATTTTGTCGAACTGGTGGTCATCCTGCTGTCGGTCTTTCCGATCTTGTGGGTCGTCATGTCCGCCTTCAAGAGCAATGGCGAGATCCTCACCTCGCCCCTGGCGCTGCCCACATCCTTTTCGCTGGACGCCTTCATCCACCTGTTCCAGACCTACAGTTTCCCGGTCTATTTTCTGAACTCACTGCTGGCGGCGGGTGTTTCCACCCTGGTGTCGCTGTTCTTCTATGCCATGGGCGCGTATGTGATTGCGAAATTTGAGTTTCCGGGGCGCAGGCTGCTGTTCATCCTGTTCACCATCACGCTGCTGGTGCCCGGCCACAGCAAATCGCAGCCCATCTTCTCGCTGATCAGCGATCTGGGCCTGTTTGACAGCATCTGGGGGGTCACGCTGGTGTACCTGTCCGCCGGCATGGCAATGTCCATCTTTGTGCTGAAAGCCGGGTTCATGGCCATCCCCAAAAGCCTGGACGAGGCCGCCACCATCGACGGCGCCGGTTTTATGCGCACCTTTTTGCTGATCAATCTGCCGCTGGCCAGGAGCGCTTTGGCCACAGCCGGCATTCTGATGTTTCTGGGCAACTGGAACGAATACTATTTCGCCTCGCTGCTGACCCATTCGGACTCCCAGCGCACGCTGCCGATCGCGCTGTCCTTTTTTACCAGCGAGTTTTCCTACAACTATACCAATCTGTTTGCCGCGCTCACCATCGTCATCCTGCCGGGCATTCTGCTGTATGTGTTCGCCCAGGAGCAGGTGCAGGCCAGTGTGGCGGCTACCGGCATAAAAGGCTGACACGGTTTGGGCCTGCCGCCTTTTCTGCCGCGCAAGGCGGGCGGCGCGGGCCCCTTTCAAAACGACCGCCCAAGACCTGGAGGAGGAACGATCAATGAAATATGACGCACAGCCGCTTGGCTGGGTTGTGGTGGAGGACGTGTTCGATGCGGGCCGCATCGCCAAATGCGAATCCATCTTCGCGCAGGGGAACGGATACATGAATCTGCGCGACGCGCTGGAAGAAGCCTATGTGGGCCAGCGCCGCGGCGCTTTTGTGACCGGGACATTCAATAAAGCCATGCCCGATGAGGTGACCGAACTGCCGAACCTGCCGGATGTGACCGAACTGCGGCTCTTTATAAACGGAGAACGGTTCTCAATGGAGACCGGCCGGCTGGAGGCGTATCGCCGGCAGCTGGATCTGCGCACCGGCGAGGTGGAGCGCACCGTCTGCTGGACCAGCCCGGCGGGCGCCAGGCTGAGGATACGGTTCCGCCGGTTCGTCTCGCTGGCGCAGGAGCATCTGGCCGCTTTCTGCACCGAGATCACCAGCCTGGACGGGCCGGTGGATATCCTGCTGGAAAGCGGCATCAGCACCCGGGCCTCCAATACCGGTTCGCAGCACTGCGCTGAAGGCGAAAAACGGCTGGTGGACGGCGCCATCCTGCAGCTGGCTACCCGCACCAATCAGTCGAATATCCCGATCGGGGTACACTGCGTCCATCACTTTTCGCAAAATCCCAGCCACAGTTTGCCGGTGATGGAGCGCCGCCGCTTTGTGCAGCGATCTGCCTTCCGGCTGGCCGCCGGCGAGACCTTGCGGATGGACAAGGTCGCCTGCTATTGCACCGGCCGGGACCTGTCGTTTGCCGGTTTTGGCCAGATAGACGGCGTGGAGGACGCGGAGCTGGTGCTGGGGAAAGGACTGGGTATCGCGCGGCAGGCGCAGACCCGCCGCTACGAGGAACTGCTGGCGGATTCCGCTGCTTGCTGGGCCGAATACTGGGAGAAAAACGATCTGCGCGTGGAGAGCCCCGATCCCATGGATCAGCTGGGGCTGCGCTTTGCGCTGTATCACCTGAACATTATGATCAAGCGGGACGACTCCCGCGTGGGCATCGGCGCCAAGGGCATGACCGGCGAGGGATACAAGGGACATTCTTTCTGGGACACCGAGATGTTCCTGCTGCCCCACTATCTGCTGACCGATCCCGCCGCCGCCCGTACCCTGCTGGAATATCGCTGGCGCAGCCTGCCGGGGGCCTTCCGAAAAGCCCGGGAGAACAACTGGCAGGGCGCCATGTTCCCCTGGGAAAGCGCCTGGCTGTCCGACGGGGAGGTGACCCCGCTGTTTGGTGCGGCCGATGTGGTCACCGGGCAGAGCATCCCGATCCTGACCGGCATGCTGGAGCATCACATCACCGCCGACGTGGCCTGGGGCGTATGGCTCTACTACAAGGCCACCGGCGACGACGACTTCATGGAGCGGTGCGGCTGCGAACTGCTGGTGGATACCGCCCGGTTCTGGGCAAGCCGCCTGGAGTGGAAAAAGGACGCCGATCACTACGAGATCTGCAACGTGATCGGGCCGGACGAGTACAAGGAACACGTGGACAACAACGCCTTCACCAACTATCTGGCGGCGGAAAATCTTCGGGTCGCCAGCCTGGTGATCGGGCGGATGCCCCAGGCGTGGCCCCGCGCCTGGGCGGCCCTGGGAGCGCGGTACGACCTGGCGGCCCTGGCGGAGGAGTTTGAGCAAAAGCGCCAAAAGCTGTATCTGCCCGGACCCCGCGCCGAGGACGGGCTGGTCCCTCAGAACGACCAGTATCTGAACCTGACGCCGGTGGATCTGACCCGCTACAAAGCGCAGCAGGGGGTGTCTTCCATCTATGAAGACTACAGCCCGGCCCAGATGAATCAGCTGATGGTCTCCAAGCAGGCCGATCTGGTGATGCTGCTGCGGGTGATGCCCGATCTGTTCGATCCGGATACCCGCCGCCGGAATTTTCTGTTCTATGAATCCCGCACGCTGCATGACTCGTCCCTGAGCCACGGGCAGCATTGCGTGCTGGCCGCCTGGATGGGGCTGGACGAGATGGCGCTGGAACTGTATCGTCATGCCATCACCATCGACCTGGGCCCCAACCCCACTTCCTCGGATGAGGGCATCCACAGCGCTTCCATGGGAAACGCGTGGCAGTGTGCGGTGTGCGGTTTTGCCGGGCTGCGGTGGGAAGAAGATCAGCTCCTGCTGGAAAATCACCTGCCTGCCTGCTGGAAAAGCCTGGAGTTTACCGTGGAGTGGCGGGGCGCGCGCCTGGCGGTGCGGCTGAGCCATGAAAAGGGGATCGAACTCAAACATCTGGGCGGAAAGGCCATCACGGTCCTGGCGGACACGGTGCCGGTGGCCCTGGGCCCGGCGGAGGAGGACGCATGAAATACAAAGGCATCATCTTTGATCTGGACGGGGTGCTCTGCTCCACCGACCGGTTCCACTATCAGGCATGGCAGCAGACCGCCCGCGAGGCAAAGGCCCCGTTCGACGAAACGGTGAACCAGCGCCTGCGGGGCGTCAGCCGCATGGAGAGCCTGGAGATCATCCTGGAGAAGAGCCCGCTTACCTTTACGCAGCCGGAAAAGGAACGTCTGGCCGAAGAAAAGAACGAGCGATACCGCCGGCTGCTGCAGCAGATGACGCCGGCCGACATGCCGGCCGGGGTGCGCGAAGCGCTCAGGGCCCTGCGGGCCGCCGGCCTGAAGCTGGCGGTGGGTTCCTCCAGCAAAAACGCCGGCTTTATCCTGAAACAGCTGGACGCTGAGCAGTATTTTGACGCCGTCTGCGACGGTACCCGGATCACCCGTTCAAAACCCCACCCGGAAGTGTTTGTGAAGGCGGCCGGGATGCTGGGCCTGCCGGCGGAGGATTGCCTCGTGGTGGAGGACGCTCCCGCCGGGCTGGAGGCCGCCCGCGCGGCCGGGATGGACTGCGCGGGCGTGGGCGATGCCCGCTGGCCGTTTGCGCCCGCCTATCGCCTGCCGGACGTGACCGCGCTGCCGGCGGCGCTGCTGGGCGGAGAGGGGGCGAGGCGATGAAAGCGGAACAGCCGGCCCGCGCCTGGTGGAAAGAGGCCGCGGTCTATCAGATCTATCCCCGCAGCTTTTGCGATTCCAACGGCGACGGCGTGGGGGATCTGCAAGGGATCCTGGGAAAGCTGGACTATGTGCAGCGCCTGGGGGTGGATGTGATCTGGCTCAACCCGATCTATCGCTCTCCGGGGGTGGACAACGGCTATGACATCAGCGATTACCGGTCCATCGACCCGCGGTTCGGCACAATGGCAGACT
Source organism: uncultured Gemmiger sp. (assembly GCA_949295035.1). Classification (GTDB taxonomy): domain Bacteria; phylum Bacillota; class Clostridia; order Oscillospirales; family Ruminococcaceae; genus Gemmiger_A. The sequence goes on along the minus strand of CASFJO010000001.1, from coordinate 15,488 downwards.
TTGAACGGCTGCTGGCGGAGGTACACCGGCGGGGGATGCGGCTGGTGATGGACCTGGTGGTGAACCACACCTCGGACGAGCACCCCTGGTTCATCGAAAGCAGGCAAAGCAAAACCAGCCCCAAACGGGACTGGTATATCTGGCAAGACGGCGCGCAAGGCGGCGCGCCCAACAACTGGGGCGCCAACTTTGGCGGATCGGCCTGGACGCGGGACGAGGCCACCGGGCAGTACTATCTGCATCTGTTCGCGCCGCAGCAGCCGGACCTGAACTGGGAAAATCCCGCCGTGCGGGACGCCGTGTTCGACATGATGGATTTCTGGTTCCGAAAAGGCATCGACGGGTTCCGCATGGATGTGATCAGCCTGATCTCCAAAGCCGGCTATGCCGACGGCCCCTTGCTGCCGGGCGGGCAGTATGGCGATCCAATGCCCCAATGCGCCAACGGGCCGCGGGTGCATGAGTTTTTGCGGGAGATGGACCGCCGGGTCCTGAGCCGCTACGATTGCCTGACGGTGGGGGAGAACGCCGGCAATACCCCGGAATTGGCCTGCCGGTACGCCGGGTTTGACGCGGGCGAGTTGAAGATGACCTTCCAGTTTGACCTGATGGACGTGGACGGCGGCGAGCGGGACAAGTGGAACGCATGCCGCCGCTGGAAGCTGGCGGACATCAAATCGGTGATGACACGCTGGCAGACCCAGCTGGACGGCAAGGCCTGGAACGCCCTCTTTTGGGAAAATCACGACCAGCCCCGCAGCGTTTCCCGCTTTGGGGATACCAGCAGCGAAGAGAGGCGGGTGCGTTCCGCCAAGATGCTGGCCACCTGCCTGTTTCTGATGCAGGGCACGCCGTATATCTTTCAGGGGGAGGAGCTGGGCCTGGTGAACCGGCACTTCGCCAGCCTGGAGGAGATCGACGATCTGCAGACCCGCGGCAACTGCGCCGACCGGTTGGCCCGGGGCGTTCCGATGGAAAACGTGATGGCGGTGGTGAACTATATCAGCCGCGAACACGCCCGCGCACCCATGCCCTGGAGCGACGCGCCAAACGGCGGTTTCACCACGGGCGTTCCCTGGGTGCCCTTGCACCCCGGCTATACCGGCCTGAACGCCGAAAATCAGCTGCGTGACCCGGATTCGGTGTACAACTACTACCGCGCGCTGCTGGCGCTGCGCAAGGGCAGCATGGTGCTGCTGTATGGGCACTATGCGCTGCAGATGCCCGAGAGCGAACAGGTGTACGCCTATACCCGAACCCTGAACGGCCAGACCGCGCTGATCGTCTGCAACTTCAGCGGTCAAGCCGCGGATTGCCCGCTTCTGTCCGCCTGGGCCGGCCGGCCGCCCGCGCTGGCGAACTATGCCGGCGGGCCGGAAAACAGGACCTTGCGCCCCTACGAGTGCGCGGTCTATCTGGAATGAATCGCGTATATATACAGATGCGCCTGCACCCAGCCAACGGCTGGGTGCAGGCGCATCTGTGCGTAGGGGCCCGGTACGGCGGGAAAGCGCCCGCTTTTCAGGAACTGCGGGAGATAAACAGGCGGTCGATGGCAAGAGCGGCGGCCCCGACCGCGGCGCGCCAGGGATTGAAATCCAGGATCGATACATCTTCCGCCTCCTGGGCGCCCACAAAAGACAGCTGCTCTTCGATCAAGGCTTTCAGGTCGTCCCGCAGCATATCGTCCTGAAACATGCGGCTGTGCAGATAGAGTTTTTGCGCGCCCAGAATAATGGCGATGTTGGCGGCGGTAATGCCCAGATAGCGCAGAGCCTCCCGGATCTCCTGAACAACGAGGGCGTCTCCCAGCCGGTAGGCGTCCAGAACGGTCTCCTGCGTGATCGCATCGGGAGAAGAAACGATCTGCCGCAGCGCCGAGTGAGGGTTGTACTGCCAGATCCGCTGCGCCTTTTTGATCAGCCAGCTCTCGCTTGCGTAGGTTTGCAGGCAGCCGGTTTTGCCGCACTCGCACCGCTGCCCCTCCGGGTTGGAGATGGTATGCCCGATCTCACCGGAAATGTAGCTGCCTTCGGTCAAAACCCCGCCGCGAAAATCCGCGCAGAAAATGCCCGCCCCCACATGCAGAAGGGCGAAATCTTCCGGACAGGACTGGATATCAAACAGGTATTTTTCGTATGCCATGGCCCGCACATTGTTTTCCGCGGTCACCGGAAATCCCATTTCTTCCGCCAGGATATGGGAATTAAAATCGTCCCAGAGCGCCGAGTGGGTCACCATGTGCCCGCTTGCCTGGTTCAGATGGCCGGGAAGCGCCACCCCGATCCCCAGGATCTTGTCCCGGGGGATACCGCTTTCTTGCAGCAGCTGCTCCACGCCGGAAACGATGGATTGATTTACGCGGCGGATCTGTTCTTCCGAAGGCGCATAACAAAGTTCCCGATGCACATTTCCGGCCAGGTCGGTTATACAAAAGCGAAAATGGCGGCTGCCGATCTCAACGCCCGCGCTGAAACGAGCCTGCGGACGGATCCCGATCAGAAGCCGGCGCCGTCCCAGCGCGCCGTCCTCAAGCGCCTCAGCCTTGCCGAGTTCGGTCACAACGCCCTGCGAGATCAGGGACGCGGTGATCGAGGTGACCAGCGAGCGGGGCAGGCTCAGGTCCTCCACGATCTCGGAACGGGAAACCGGCTGATTGCGAAAAATGTAGCGGAGAACGCGGGAGTGATTGGAGAGCTGTTTGGTGTTGTTCCAGGTTCTCATCGGCGTCAGAGGCATCCTTTCCTATCGAGGCATATCCAGGCAAAAACCGGTATATTTGGTCGCCACCTCCAGGACGCGGTATACGTCGAGATAAGGCTGATAGCGAACTTCCTGTTCCCGTATATACTCCATGAAACGTTTCCACAGAGAAGCGGCGTCCGGATCGTTGCCGGCGGCGAGAGCCGATAGCGCTCTCATTAATAGTGTACAGTATTTGGCGTGATAGTCAAGGATCTCCGCAGCCTGTTTTGAGAGAGGCGCTTTCACCGGCAGGCGGCGTTGTATGGCGGGGTAGGCGTGGGCCACATAGTCGCTTCCCTGCGCCCACAGGGCGGCCATATCCGGGTCTTGGCGCGGCCCGATCCCGTTAAAATAATCGCAGCAAGAGCGCCGGGAAATCCCGGCCAGATAATCGCGCACGGATTCCCAGGCGTCGGCGTACAGGGCGGAATAGTATTCCCGCTCCAGATCTTCGAACGGCTGGGTGGGATCCCACAGCATCCGCCCCATAACATATTCGGGAAAAGCGTTTGGAAAAGCGGCCCGCAACTCCTGGCAGCTGATATAGCCGTTCAGCCCCAGGCTGTGCAGTTCCCGTATGTCCTGCCAGATGATCCGTGCGATGTGATGGTAGCCCAGATCCCCGTAATGGGCACGGCCGAGCGGATAGTCATATACGAAGCTGTCAAGGGGGCATTGGCTTTGCCAGGCCTCCAGAAACGCCAGATTCTCCTCCAAACTGTGGGGCAATTCGATCCGGTTGCGCCGGTAGGGCGGAATGGACGGGGCGGGTCCGCGCTGGGCGTAAGAGAGTGAGAAGGTCCGGCTGATGGGGGCGAACATCAGGGTGAACCGTGACGGATTGCTCAGTTTTTCCTTGACGGGCGGCCAGAGAAGTTCCTGATACAGCAGCAGAACAATGCGGGTGGCAAGCCCCGCTGTGCTCAGCCGGGCGTCGATCTCGTTCAGCAGCGCGATGTACTGGTCCGAAGGCGTAGTGCTCCGGCAGCGTTCGCATTCACAGATGTTGTTGTATTCATCCGCCAGCCAGACATGCAGGTAGTCCACTTCAGGATGCTCTTGCGCGTACAGCACGACCGCATCCGCAAAAGCCCGCCGTGCGTCGGGTTCAGAGTAGCAAAGATTGGTGTTGGAAGGTACGCCGTTCCAGTATTCGCGCCTCCCCTGGATCTGGGCCAGCAGCTTTTGCACGGCTTTTGAGGGCGGCTGCGCACAGCGGGTGCAGGCATGATGAAAACCGATCGCCTGACTGGTCCAGCCGTGCCCGCCCCGGTGCTGCAAAAGCCCGCGGCAGGCGATGGCCTGGTTGATCGCCTGGTACATCTGTTGTTTGCGTTCCGCGTCAAGAGGCTCCGGCGCCAGCTTTGGATTGTATTTATGGGAGTACCAGTTCTCCAAAAACGCCTCCGGCTCCAGATGCTGCAGGAAAAACGAATTGCAGCCGATCTTGGGGAGCCAGTCGATATGCGCCAGGATGTTTTCCAGGCTGTCGGCGCCTTCGATGCAGACGCCCCGATGACGAAACGCGGCCGCCTGCTCCACGTCCACGGCGATCCGCTCCGGCGTGATCCGGGGAACATGCCCCCATGCCTGGCCGGGCATAGGAAACCGGCAGCCCAGTTCAAAAAGCAGCCGGTATACGCCCAGCAGGACCGCGCGGGGATTGCTGCCCTGAATTTCGATCCGGTCCGGGCGGGCGTGTATGGTATAGGCGTCGTCGGCCAAGGTGTGATCCATGGATCCGGCCGCAAGATGGATGGCCATATCCTCCGGTAGTGATGAACCGCCGAACAGCCGGCAAAGATAGCGGTTCAGTTCGGATCGTGCAAATTGCAGGACATCATGGCTTTGGTCTGCATTGTGAATTGGCTGTGTCATAACGCTGCCCCTTTTTCTTCATGAATTTATGCAAAACGGTTTGGCGGAAATCTATTGAAACAATAATTCTAAAAAAACAAACTATATAATATAGGAATGAGAAAATAAATTCTATTTACAGAACTATTATACCGGGCGTTTTCCAAAAAGTAAATCCCGACAAACCCTCCAAAAAATCCGGAATAATCTGTGCAAAATCATAAAAATATCACAGGATTGAGAAATTATATAGACAATTCACAAGAACGTCTGTATAATAAATCACAACAGAAAATCGTTTGAAATAGTTCCGAATAAGAATTATATAGGCAAGGAGGAACGCTTATGCACGCCAAAAGAAGAAGGCGCCAATATGTTTGGTGCTGGATTTTTGCACTGCCCACCACGCTCTTTTACCTGGGATTCCAGGCCTGGCCGATCCAGTCCAGCGTGTATTACTCCACCCTGGACTGGTCGGGCATTGGCAGTGACCGCACCTTCGTGGCCCTGGACAATTTCAAGGAACTCTTGGGCGATCCGTGGTTTTGGAATGCGTTCCTGAACAGTTTCAAGTACATGCTCTACTCGGTTCCGCTGCTGATCGTGCTTTCGCTGTTCCTGGCCGTATTGCTGAACGAAAAGACATTGCGTTTTCGCGGCGGATTTCGCACCATGTTCTTTCTGCCGGTCATCACCACGGCTTCCATCGTGGGCATCATTATGATGTTCATCTGGAGCCCTATCCCCGCGCATTGGAGAACGGCTGGTGGGATACCCGTATCCCCGATCCGGCCACCAACAATGAGTATTTCCGCACCGATACCGACTGGGATTATGTGTTTGCGAACATGGCCGACATTGGCGCCAACACGATGCAGCTGATGGCGTATTGGTCGGATTGGGAACCTGTCCAGGGAACTTATGATTTTACCTTCCTGGATGGCGTGATCGCGAAAGCGGCCTCGTACGGCCTCAAGACCGAACTGATCATCTTTCTGCACAGCCATGCCATCAGCGGCGTGATCCCCAGAAGTCAGGATGATTTTTGGGCGTATCACCTGGAGGATCGGGACGGAAAATGCTATTCGATCCAATGGGGAAATGGAAACCTGAATTCCACAAGCGCCTTTCGGGCCGCGGCCGCGCCCGGCAACGGGCAGGAGATCTTCCTGGAATACTGGCACCCTCAGGTATTTCCCCGTCTGCTTTCCGCATTGACCGCTCTCGCGGACCACTATGAATCCTCCGACGACGTGATCGGCTACCAGTTGGGCAACGAAGAAGGATCCAACTATTATGTGAATGGGGGCAACGATCAGAACCCCTATTACAGCCAGCTGAAAGCCCTTTATATGGCGGACAACCCCGGCGCCACCGACGCCGATTTCCGCAAGGAGACGGTCAACAATCTCTGGACCAGCTTCAACAACGCGATCCACGCCGGCGATCCCTATAAGCCTACGACGTCGAATCTGCAGTCCGGGCTGACGGAAAAATCTTTCCCCAACTACAACCCCAACGACGGCACCACCATTGCTTTCTATGAGAACCTGGATATGATCGGTTCCATGTTCTACGACAATTGCCAGACCATTTACCCGAATCTGGACGCCCAGTACAACGGCGGAACGGCGACAGGCACGCAGTACGCCACGACCCTGCCGCTGCTCTTCCCCACCGAGATCGGGGCGAACGTCAAGAACAGCCGGGTCATGAAGATCATCGCGGCGGAAACAATGGCGCGGGGCGGTCAGGGATTTGGGGTCTACTGCTATGGTGAATTGTACACAGACTCCCGAAACTATAAAACCAGTGCGCCGAAGGATTCCCGTACGCAGACCAAAAACCTGTTCCAGGTGGTAGAGGCGCTGGAAAGCAGCATCTGGGCCGGTATTCCGGTCACGGCGCAGACGACCGGGAACATTTACATGACGGTCGCGGATACCAGCTATACGCCCACCCTCGCGGTTCTGGAGGCGGATGCCGACACAGCGGTCGGTATGCTGTACTTTAAGGGCGCTCTGGGCAACAACATGAACGAGGAAGACCGCAGCCGTGATGTGACCGTATCCGTAAAGGAGGCCGGCACCTATACCGTGGAGGTCCGGGGCACCAACGGCTCCGCTCCCACTTCCTACGAGCATCAGGCCGACGCGAACGGCCAGTTCACGGTGCCGGTAACGACCACCAACGCCAATGTGGCGTTCGTGTCGGTCCGCAGGGCGGGGCAGCCCGAATCGCTGGAAGGCAAGTACCGCATCCAGTCGGTCGCGACAGGACAATATCTCACCCTCCAGAGCGATACGGTGTCCGGCATGACGGATGATTTTGTGGTGCTGACCACCGGGGAGGCCAACGCCGCTGTATGGACGCTGGAGGAAACCGCAGAGGGCAGCTACTTTGTGCTGAATGCGGACAAGGGGATGAATGTGCGTTTCCGCGGAAACGGCAGCAACCACATCGTGGCGTCGACCAAAAACGATAACCCCAACCAGCATTGGGCGTTTGCAAAGGTCGGTGATGGCATATATACGCTGTGCAACCGGAACACCGGCCAGTATCTGGACAGCCTGGGCCAGACCGCGGAGGCCAGCAAACTGGAACAGCGGCCATCCAGCGGGCAGACCACGCAGCAATGGCGGCTGGTACCGGTCAGTTAAGCGGTCAAAACCGGCGATGATTTGATACTATTTGTATAAAAACATCGAATTATGACAAAACCAGCCTCCCGGCACAGGTCGGGAGGCTGGTTGACTTTATTGGGAAAATGCCTTGCGGGGAAAATGGCGGAACACCCGGCCGTCCCCGCCCGGGCAAAAGGGGATGCAAAACATGAGCGGGGGGACGGAGCCCCTGTTTCGGGTCAAAATTCGCCGCTGCGCAACACACAGTCACGGGGGCTCAAACGATAGCGCGTCTTAAAGGCGCGATAGAAATTGGGGTAATCCTTAAACCCGCACTGCGCCGCCGCCTCGCCGGGGGCGGTGCCCTGTAAAAGCAGTTCCCGGGCGATCTGCAGCCGTTTGAGGGTGAGAAAGCGATAGATGCTGGTGCCGGCCACCCGGCTGAACTCGTGGCAAAGGTAATATTTGCTCACGTGCAGCTGCGAGGCAAGGTCATCCAGAGTGATCTCTTCCGCGTAGTGGTGGTTGATATACGCCACCGCGCGGGAGACCAGCGGGCTGTTTTCGCCCGCCGGCTGGCGGCTGTTCATGGCCAGCCGGTTCAGCTGTACCAGAAGCTGCAACAGATATCCCCGGGCGCAGGCCTCACCGGCATAAAGCGTTTGGCGGCGCTCTTCCAGCAGGTGCTCAAACAGCGGCTGTATCTGTACCCCGTCGGAGCGCTTCAGCAGATTGGTGTGCTCGCTGAGCGCATTGTCAAAACAGCGGGAGAGAGGGGCTTCGCCGTTTCCCAGAAACGCCAGGTAAGGGCGGGAGATCCACAGCACGATCCGCTCATAGGGCACCCGGCCGGCCTGAACGGTCACCTGATGCAGCTCCATGGGGCTCAGAAGCAGCACGTCCCCCGGCCGCAGCCGGTACAGGCGGCCTTCCACCCGGTATTCCGCTTTGCCGCCCAGAAAAAAGTACACCTCGTAAAAATCGTGGTGGTGCAGGCCCACGGAATCTAGGTGCATGTCCTTGTTGTGAAAGATCTCAAAGTCCGGCCGGCGCATCTCTTGCCGGGGGTCGAAAGGCTGAAAAAACGTCTTCATTCGCTCCACCTGCCTCTACACCTATCTTATAGCAAGAATTACAATGTGTCAAACAATCCGTGCAATTCTGCCTTGTAAAAATCGTGGTATGCTGAATACAGTAACACACAGGAGGCGGCAAGATGAAAAACGCGATCGCGCATCCCGATTTTCTGTTGGACACCGAAGCGGCCCGGACGCTGTATCACGGGTGGGCTGAGAAGGCCCCCATCATTGACTACCACTGCCACATCGACCCCCGGGAGATCTTTGAGGACCGGCGTTTTGACAACATCGCCCAGATCTGGCTGGGGGGCGACCACTACAAATGGCGCCTCATGCGCTCCAACGGCGTGGAGGAACGGTACATCACCGGCGATGCGCCCGATCGGGAAAAGTTTCAGAAATTTGCCGAATCGCTGCCCAGGGCCATCGGCAACCCCATGTACCACTGGTGCCATCTGGAGCTGAAGAACTATTTCGGCTATACCGGCGTGCTGAACGGCAACACCGCCGAGGAAGTCTGGCGGCTGTGCAACGAAAAGCTGCAAAACGATCCCGCCATGAGCGCCCGGGGCCTTATCCTTGGCAGCAATGTAGCCATGGTGGGCACCACCGACGACCCCTGCAGCGATTTGCGGTGGCACGAAAAGCTGGCGGCGGACGGCGGTTTCCCGGTCCGGGTGTGCCCCAGCTTCCGGCCCGACCCGGCGGTGAACCTGCACAAAGCGGGATTTGCCGCCTATATCAAACGGCTCGGGGAGGCCGCCGGCCGGCCTGTTGCCACGGTGGAGGATGTGTGCGCCGCTTTGAGCGAGCGCATTGAATACTTCGACGCCCGCGGCTGCCGCTCGGCGGACCACGGCCTGGACTATGTGATGTTCCATCCGGTCAGCGGCAAGGCCGCTACCGCCGCGCTGCAAAAGGCGCTGGCCGGGCAGCCGCTGACGCGGGATGAGGTCGAGGGGTACCAGACCGCGCTGCTTTTGCACTGCGCCCGGGAGTATGCCCGCCGCGGCTGGGTGATGCAGCTGCATTTCAGCTGTATGCGCAATCCCAACAGCCGCATGCTGGCGGCGCTCGGGCCGGATACCGGGTTCGACTGCATCGCCGTTACCGACAGCTGCGCCGCCGCCTATCGGCTGATGGACGCGCTGGATGCGGAGAGCAGCCTGCCCAAAACGGTGCTCTACAGCCTGAATCCGGCGGATAACGCCTGGATCGACACCCTGCTGGGCGCGTTTCAGAGCGCCGGGATCCCCGGCAAGATCCAGCACGGCAGCGCCTGGTGGTTCAACGACCACAAGGCCGGCATGACCGAGCAGCTCACCAGCCTGGCCAATTTGAGCGTGCTGGGCAACTTTATCGGTATGCTCACCGACAGCCGCAGCTTTTTGAGTTACGCCCGCCATGAGTACTTCCGCCGTATCCTGTGCAGCCTCATCGGCCGGTGGGTGGAAAACGGCGAGTATCCGGCGGATATGGAAACTCTGGGCGCTCTGGTGCAGGATATCTGCTGCAACAACGCCAGGCGATACTTTGATCTTTAAGAAAGCGAGGAAACGCAAATGAAGCTGTCTTTCCGATGGTACGGACGCGGGGACGCCATTCCCCTGGAGTACATTCGCCAGATCCCCGGTATGCGCAGCGTTGTGACCGCGGTCTACGACGTGAAGCCCGGCGAGGTATGGCCCCGGGAGAGCCTGGCCGCCCTCAAGGCGGACTGCGACGCCAACGGCCTTGTATTCGATGTGGTGGAATCCATCCCTGTGCATGAGGACATCAAGCTGGGCCGCGGCAACCTGGACCAGCTGCTGGAGGTCTATTGCGAGAACATCCGGCGCTGCGCGGAGTATGGTGTGAAGTGCGTGACCTATAACTTCATGCCGGTGTTTGACTGGACCCGCACCCAGCTGGATAAAAAGGCCGACGACGGCTCCACCAGCCTGGTGATGTACTGGGAGCAGATGAAGGGGCTCGATCCGTTGAAGGATGACATCCATCTCCCCGGCTGGGATTCCAGCTATACCCAGAAGGAGGTGCGCGAGTTGATCGCCGCCTACGGCGAGCTGGGCGAGGAGGGCCTGTGGACCAACCTGGAGCGTTTTCTCAAGAAGGTCATTCCCGTGGCCGAGGAGTGCGGCGTGAAAATGGCCATCCATCCGGATGATCCCCCGTATCCCATCTTCGGCCTGCCCCGCATCATCACCTGCGAGGAGAATCTGGACCGTTTTCTGAAACTGGTGGACAGCCCCGCCAACTGCCTGTGCCTGTGCACCGGCAGCCTGGGATGCGCGGCCAGCAACGACGTGGTTGCCATGGTGCGCAGGTATGCGGCGATGGATCGCATCGCCTTTATGCACATCCGCAACGTAAAGATCCTGGAGGACGGTTCGTTTGAAGAGCGGGCGCATCTCTCTTCCTGCGGCAGCCTGGATATCAGCGAGATCGTCCGCGCGCTGGTGGAGAACGGCTTTGACGGCTACGTCCGACCCGACCATGGCCGCATGATCTGGGGCGAAACGGGCAAGCCCGGCTACGGGCTGTACGATCGCGCTCTGGGCGCGGCCTATATCAACGGATTGTTTGAAGCCTGGCAAAAGGCTCTGAAAAAATAAACGGAGGGATAAACCGATGGAAAAGAATGTGCTGAATACCGATCTGACCGGCAAGGTAGCGGTCGTTACCGGCGCGGGCGGGGTGCTCTGCTCCGCTTTTGCCAAGGTGCTGGCCCGCGCCGGCGCCAAGGTGGCCCTGCTGGACCTGAACGAGGAGTCGGCTGCCAAATTTGCCGGCGAGATCGCCGCCGAGGGCGGTGTGGTCAGGGCCTACAAGTGCAACGTGCTGGATAAGGAGAACTGCTATGCCGTGGCCGACGCGGTGGCGGCCGATCTCGGCCCCTGTGACATCCTCATCAACGGCGCCGGCGGCAACAATCCCCGCGCCACCACCGACAAGGAGTACTTTGAGGTGGGCGATATCGACGGCGACACCAAGAGTTTCTTTGACCTGGAGACCAGCGGCGTGGAATTTGTCTTTAACCTGAACTTCATCGGCACCCTGCTGCCTACCCAGGCTTTTGCCCGCCAGATGGTGGGGCGCGATGGCTGCAACATCCTGAACATCTCCTCCATGAACGCTTACACCCCGCTGACCAAGATCCCCGCTTACTCCGGCGCCAAGGCCGCTGTGAGCAACTTTACCCAGTGGCTGGCGGTGCACTTCAGCAAGGTGGGGATCCGCGTGAACGCCATTGCCCCCGGCTTTTTCTCCACCAAACAGAACCAAAAACTGCTGTTCAACGAGGACGGGACCCCCACTGCCCGTACCGGAAAGATCCTGGCCGCCACCCCCATGGGCCGCTTTGGCGACACCGACAAGGAACTGGCGGGCGCGGTGCTCTTCCTGCTGAACAACGAGGCGGCCAGCTTTATTACAGGTGTGTGCATCCCCATTGACGGTGGTTTCTCCGCCTATTCCGGCGTATAACAAGGAAAGGAGCGGTACGGATGGATGCCATTTCCCAGCGTATTTCCCGGATCGGCGTGGTGCCGGTCATCAAGCTGAATCATCCCGAGCGGGACGCGGCGGCGCTGGCCGCGGCCTTGTGCGAGGGAGGGCTGCCGGTGGCGGAGGTGACCTTCCGCGCGGCCGGTGCCGCCACCGCCATCCGCCTCATGCGCGAGGCGCAGCCCGACATGCTGGTGGGGGCGGGCACAGTGCTTACCACCGCCCAGGTGGACCAGGCGCTGGAGGCCGGCGCCCAGTTCACCGTATGCCCCGGCCTTGACCCGGATATCGTGGTCTACTGCCAGCAGAAGGGCGTGCCGGTCTACCCCGGCTGCACCACCCCCACCGACTACCACACCGCCTTCAAGCTGGGCCTGGAAGTGCTCAAGTTCTTTCCGGCGGAACAGTCCGGCGGGCTGGCCAAGATCAAGGCCATGGCGGCGCCTTTTGCCATGTTCAAGATCATGCCCACCGGCGGTATCTCCCTGAAAAACCTGAAGGAGTACCTCTCCTGCCCCACGATCTGCGCCTGCGGCGGTTCCTACATGGTCACCACCGATCTGATCGACAACCAGAAATGGCCCGAGATCACCGATCTGTGCCAAAAAAGCGTGGAGATCGTCAAGGAAGTGCGAGGCAACGGCTGAGGCCGCTGCAGACGACAAGCTTTATACATAAGAAATTGAAAAAGCCCGCAGAGCCATACCAAACGGCTCCGCGGGCTTTTTGCCTGGGGAAAAGATTGTTATAAGGGACAAAAACGCTTTCCTCCAGAAGGGCCCCGGCCTGAACCGGGGTGGCGCCCCTCTTGTTGGAAGAACAGGGCGGTGAACCGCCTGCTTGACCGGAACAGACAAGTTTTGGAAATACCCCGGCTCCGCGCGGCCGGGGCTGTTTTGCCTTAGCGTTCGGCATTTTGCGCGTGAAAATCGTCCAGCATGGCTTGCAGGGTGATCTCTTCCATGGTTTTGCGGATAGCATCCTCGATCTTGTGATAGGGAGTTTTCAGCACCCGGCGGATGTTCTGCGCCACCGGGCAGGGGCGATTTTCACAGTTGTGGATGCCGATCAGGGCGTGCAGACCGTCCGGCTCCAGGGCGGAGTAGATCTGGAACAGGGTGATCTGCCGGGGGTCCGCCAGAAGCTTTGCGCCGCCGGTGCCGCGGGAGACCTCGATGATGCCCGCCTTTTTCAGGGCGCTGAGGATGTTGCGGATGACCACCGGGTTGCATCCCGTGCTCTGCGCCAGAAGGTCGCTGGTCACCTTGGCAATGCCGTCGGCCTCGTGGATAAAGATGAGGCAATGCACCGCAACGGAACATTTCATGCTGATCTGCATAGGAAGCCCTCTCCATCAAAAAGTTTTGATGTAACTATTGACGTTACATCAAATGCGTGGTAAACTGGCGAAGATGTAATTAAAAAAGTTACAACAAAATTATACAACGCCCGTGTGCCGATTGCAAGAGCGGCGCACAGCAGCGGGCCAAGCGGAGGATATCCAGATTATGAAAGCGGTTCAGATCGAGAAGTATTCCAAAGAGATACACACCATTCTGCGGCAGATCCCCACGCCGGAGCCCGGGGACCGGGATGTCCTGATCCGGGTAAAGGCTGCGGCGGTCAATCCGCTGGAGCTGCTGATCCTGCGAGGAGAAGTAAAGCTTATCCAGAACTATTCCATGCCCGTGACACTGGGCAACGAGTGCTCGGGCGTGGTGGAGCGGGTAGGCAGCCGGGTCACCGGCTTTGGGCCGGGAGACCGGGTCTATGAGGACACGCTGGCGGAACTGTTCGACACGGCCAAGCAGGCCGGCTTCCGCGTGGTAGCCGCCGTGGCCGCGGTGGCGGAACATTCCATTGCCCGGCAGTTTGCCGCCGGCCGCCCGGACGAGCAGGACGCGGCCAGCCTGGCTGATTTTGCCGGCCGCATCCGGGAAAACTGGACAGGAACGACCTGTCTGAGCCCTGCGTTCCCGGAAACCGCCCCTACAAAAAGGCGGGCGCCGCGGGACTTGTGCCCAAACCCACCAAAGACTGCGTCCGGTGCGGCGCGTGCGCAAAGGAGTGCCCCGTGCAGGCCATAGATCCGGCCAATGTAAAAAAGGTGGATAAAAACGCCTGCATCTCCTGCATGCGCTGTGTCTCGGTGTGCCCCCACAGCGCCCGCAAAGCCAAACCCGTTATGTTGACGGCCGTGGGTGTCGCGCTGAAAAAGGTATGCTCTGAGCGCAGGGAATGCGAACTGTATCTTTGAACGGATACTGCTTCCCATAGCAGCGGGCCGGGCGTTCTCACAACAAAAGGGAACGATTTACAACGAGGTTTCAAGCCGCTTTTTAAGCCATTCGCCGTCACTTCCGCACAAAAGAAACCGCAAAGCAAAAAGCCCGAGGAGCCTTTTGAACACTGACTCCGCGGGCTTTTGTATACGTGGCGGTCAAAGGGGGCAAACAAGCGGGCGCGGATAGTACCACCCAAGTCTCAAATTGCCCGCACACCCGGCGATCCATGCACCGGGCAGCCTTTTTCCCGAGCGATCTGGCGCAGCGTCTTCGTGCCGCTGCCCTTTGCGCCGCCCGCCTCGGCCATGACCTGAACCACCTTGTGGTGGCAGGAAAGATAGCAAATTGCTGTTTTCATGCGTTGCCCCCTCCCTCAAATGTCCAGCCGAAGTCGTTGTGGTAGATCATCTGGCGGGTCATGCCGCCGTCAATGCAGATGTTTTCGCCGGTGATGAAGCCCGCCTTATCCGAGCAGAGGAACAGCACCATGTTGGCGATGTCCAGCGGATCGCCCACCCGCCCGGCGGGCTGCTGGTCGGCGTCCGGGCCGGTCCACACCGTATCGCCGGTCTCGATCCAGCCGGGCGAGATGCTGTTTACCCGCACCTTGCCCGCAAGGCTCACCGCCAGGGCGTGGGTCAGGGCCGAGATGCCGCCCTTGGCCGCCGTGTAACTCTCGGTCTGGGGCTGGCTCATCCGGTCCCGGGAGGAGGAGATGTTCACCACCGCCGCCCCCGGCGCAAAATGGGGCGCGAACAGTTTGGTCAGATAGAAGGGGGCGGTCACCCCCACCCGCAGGGCATAGTTGAACTCCTCCCAGCTGCACGCGTCGATGCCCTTCATCAGCGGAAGGGCGTTGTTGATGAGATAGTCCACATGGCCGTGCTCCGCGATGACCTTGCGGGCAAATTCCTCCAGTACCGCCCTGTCGGATACATCACCCACAAAATAGTCATTCGGCAGCAGGTCGATAACGCACACCGCCGCCCCGGCTTTGCGGAACTCCTGGGCGATGGCTCTGCCGATGCCTTTGGCGCCGCCAGTCACGACGGCAACTTTGTTCGTAAATATAGTAGTCCCTCCTCAGATCAAAATGCCCTCGCAGTGGTCGATCTCATGCTGGATGATCTGGGCGGACCAGCCGTCCCAGGTCTTGAACCGCTGGCGGAACTGTTCGTCCTGGTATTTCACCTTGATGCTCTTCCAGCGCTTTGTCTTGCGGGTGCCGGTCAGGGACAGGCAGCCCTCTTCGGCTGAACCGATCCAGTAAAAACGGACAGTGACAAAAGACCCCCTGATGTAGGAAAATAGACTACATCAGGGGGTCTTGTTATGAAAAAGCGGAAATATACACATGTTCAAGTGCTGCTGCCAGAAATCAAGGCGATGGTGGC